>NZ_JBPGXG010000007.1:0-56192 GCF_056755255.1 Monashia sp. HAY1-5C
CCCCCCCCCTTTTTCCAAACAGAAGCCGCCACACTAGATGTAGCTCCGTCTCGTGGGCTCGGAGATGTGTATAAGAGACAGGCCGACGAGAGGGCTCGATGACCCCGCCGCGACCCCTCGACCCGACCGGCCCGGTGCGGGTCATGATCGTCGACGACCAGGCCCTCGTGCGCGCCGGCTTCCGCATGGTCCTCGACGCCGAGCCCGACGTCGAGGTCGTCGGCGAGGCCGGCGACGGCCAGGCCGCCCTCGACCTGCTCCCGGGCCGCGACGTCGACGTCGTGCTCATGGACGTCCGGATGCCCCGCCTCGACGGCATCGAGGCCACCCGTCGGATCGTCGACGCGGCCTCTGTCACAGGCGCATCCGGGCCGCGCGTGCTCGTCCTCACGACGTTCGACCTCGACGAGTACGTCCTGGCCGCGCTCCGTGCCGGCGCCGCCGGGTTCCTGCTCAAGGACGCCGGACCGGCCGAGCTGCTCGCCGCCATCCGGGCCGTGCGCACCGGCGACGCCGTCGTCGCGCCCGGCCCGACGCGTCGGCTCCTCGACCGCTTCCTGCCCGTCCTCGACGAGCCGGACCGCCGTGACGGGCTGGACCGGCTCGACGTCCTCACCGAGCGCGAGCGGGAGGTGCTCGAGGCCGTCGGCCGTGGCCTCAACAACGCCGAGATCGCCGCGTCGTTCTTCCTCGCCGAGGCGACCGTCAAGACGCACATCGGCCGGATCCTGGCCAAGCTGGGCCTGCGCGACCGCGTGCAGATGGTCGTGCTGGCCTACGAGACCGGCCTGGTGCGCGTCGGGGACGGGTAGGCCGGCCGGAGGTTCCGCTCAGCGACCGCGGGTGGCCTTCTCGATGGCCTTCTGCGTCGCCTTCTCGGCCTTGGCTCTGGCCTTGGCCAGCTTCTTGGCGGCCTTCTTGTCCTTCGGCGCGACCTGGTCGTCCTCGAGCGCCTTGGGCAGGTGGCCGGTCGAGCGGCGGTAGTACGTCGCCGCGCCGCGCTCGGCGGCGACCCGGGCGGCGGCCACGGCCATCGACGAGATCGCGGTGAAGAGGACGACGTCGCGGGTGCGCTCACGCTCGTAGTCGCCCTTGACCGGCACGTTGCGGCCCGTCGCGAGCTTCCAGCCCCGCTGCGCGGCGTCGGTGGCCACCTTGGTGGCGACGAGGGTGGCCCCGACGCTCAGCATCTTCCACGTGGCGTTGCCGGCGGCCGTGTGGTGGGTCCTCGCGTCGTCCGCCTTCGCGACGGCCCGCGAGGCCGCGCCCTTCGCCTTCTTCGCGCTCCGTGCCATGGCGTGACTGTACCCATGGCGTCAGGGGTAGAGTCACCCCCGACAACTGAACAGCACCACCCACACCCATACGACAGGGGAGCGCGAGACGCGCTGAGAGTGCGGCAGCCCCACGGCCGAGCCGCAGACCCTCGAACCTGCTCCGGTTAGCACCGGCGAAGGAAGTCGGTATCTCAGGTCACCCGCCGGCGTCACGACGCCGCGGCGTGCCCTCCCCGAGGTATCCATCGGAAACCCGGGAGCCACACCATGTCCAGCACCATCACCGCGAGCGGGCCGCTGACCCGCTGGCGCACCATCGACCTGCTCACCTGCGCCTTCCTCGCCGTCGCGTTCGGCGTCGCCTACTGGGCCTGGGGGCTGGTCTACGCCATCCCGTCCGACGCCGTCTCGGCCGGCTTCCCGCCGCTCGGCGCGCTCTTCAACTGGCCATGGCTCGTCGCCGGCATCGTCGGGATGCTCGTCATCCGCCGACCCGGCGCAGCCGTGTTCACCGAGCTGCTCGCCGCGGTCGTCTCGGCCCTCATCGGCACCCAGTGGGGCATCACCACCGTCGTCTCGGGCCTCGCGCAGGGCCTCGGCGTCGAGCTGGGCTTCGCCCTGTTCGGCTACACCGTCTACCGCTGGGCGCCGCTGCTCGTCGGAGGTTTCCTCGGCGGCGCCCTCGAGGCCGTCTACGAGTGGTACTCGTACTGGACCGACTGGGGCTGGGGCTACAAGGTGGCCTACCTGTTCCTCCTCGGTGGCTCGGTGGCCGTCTTCGGCTCGCTCCTCGCGGTCGGGCTGACGCGGCTGCTCGCGCGCGCCGGAGCGCTGTCGGCGTTCCCGCCGGGCCAGGAGGCGCGGGAGCGGACCGCCTCCTGAGGTCCCTCGTGCACCGCCCGTCCGGCGCCGTCCCCGCTGGCCGGCCGGCCCTCGACGCAGCAGCCCCCGACGGGTCGGCCCTCGACGCGGCTCCGGTCGGTGCCCGCGTCGAGGTCCGCGACCTGACCTGGCGTCCGTACGGGCGGGCGCGGCCGGTCCTCGAGCACCTCGACCTCACCGTCGAGCCCGGCGAGCGCGTCCTGCTCGCCGGGCCGAGCGGGTCGGGCAAGTCGACGCTGCTGCGCGCCGTCGCCGGGCTGCTGCTCACCGCCGACGCCGGTGAGCTGTCGGGCGAGGTGACCGTGGGGGGCCTTGCCCCTCAGGCGGTCCCGGGGTCGGTGGGCCTGGTCCTGCAGGACCCCGGCGCCGGCGTCGTGGCCTCGACGGTGGGTCGTGACGTCGCCTTCGGGCTCGAGAACGTGCGGCTGCCCCGCGACCGGATGCCGCCCCTGGTCGAGACGGCGCTCGACGAGGTCGGCCTGGCCATGCCGTGGTCGAGCCCGCCCTCGACGCTGAGCGGCGGGGAGTCGCAGCGGCTGGCCCTCGCGGGGGCGCTCGTCATGGAGCCGTCGGTGCTCCTGCTCGACGAGCCGACCGCGATGCTCGACGCCGACACGGCGGCGGGGGTGCGACGCGTCGTCGCCGACGTCGTGCAGCGCCGTGGCCTGACGCTCGTCGTCGTCGAGCACCGCCTCGACGGGTGGGTCCATCTCGTCGACCGCCTCGTCGTGCTCGGCTCCGACGGTGCCGTGGTCGCCGACGGCCCGCCAGGCCGAGTGCTGGAGCGTGAGGCGGAAGCCCTTGCCGCACAAGGTATCTGGGTGCCGGGCGCACGGGACCCCGAGCCGCTTTCCCTCGACCTGCCGGCCCTGCCCGGCGCCGCCGCGGGCGTCGTCCCCGACGGTGGCGTCGTCGCGGCGGCTGTCGGTGTCGGCGTCGAGCACCGCACCCGTCGGCTCGGCGAGCCGGCCCGGACCACCACCGCCGTCGTCGGGGCCGACCTCGAGGCGCACGCCGGGCGCACGCTGGCGCTCGTCGGGCCGAGCGGCGCCGGCAAGTCCTCGCTCATGACCGCCCTGGGCGGCCTCCTCGAGCCGGCCGCCGGACGCGTCGACGTGGCGCTGCCGCTCGTGCCGGGGGACGACGCCTCCCGGGCGCGGGTCGAGCCGCCGCACGCCTGGGCCTCGCCCGACCTCGCGCGCGTCGTGGCCTGGGTGCCGCAGCGGGCCGCGACCGCCGTCGTCGGCAGCACCGTCCGGGACGACGTGCTCACCACCCTGCGGGCGCTCGGAGCCGATCCGTCGGCGGCCGCCGCCCGCGCCGACGCGGTCCTCGACGCGCTCGGGCTCACCCACCTCGCGGGCGCCGACCCACGCCGGCTCTCCGGCGGGGAGCAGCGTCGGCTGGCCATGGCCTCGGCCGTCGCCCACGGTCCGGCGCTGCTGCTCGCCGACGAGCCCACGGTCGGCCAGGACCGGCTCACGTGGGCGGCGGTCACCGGTGTCCTCGAGGCCGCCCGCCGGGAGGGGTCGGCCGTCGTCGTCACGACCCACGACCCCGGCGTCGTCGCCCGGGCCGACCGCGTCCGCACCGTCGGCCGACCCGAGCAGCCGCCGCCGGACCCCGTGCCCGAGCGGCGCACCCTCGTCGCCCGCGCCGGCCCCCTCGCCCTCGTCCTCGCCGCGCTGTGCGTCCTGCCGCTGCCGGCGCTGCTCGACACGTGGCGCCAGGGCCTCGCCGTCCTCGTCGTCGAGGGAGCGCTGGCCGCCCTCGCCCTCCTCGCGCCGGGGCAGGGGCGTCGTCCGGCCGCGCGCCTGCGCGGTGTCCTCGCCCGGCTCGCTCCCGCGGCGCTGGCCGTGGTCGGCGTCGCGTGGTCGGCCTGGCTGCTCGGTGGGCGCGACCTCGAGGTCGCGGCCGGTGCGGCGCTGCGCGTCCTCGCCCTCCTGGTGCCCTCGGCGGTCGTCGTCGGCGCCGTCGACCCGGACGCCCTCGGCGACCACCTCGCCCAGCGGCTGCGGCTGCCGGCCCGACCGGTCGTCGCCGCCACCGCGGCGCTCCAGCGGCTCCAGTCCTTCGACGTGCTCTGGGGCGAGCTGATGACGACGCGCCGGGTTCGTGGCGTCCGCGCCCGGTCGGGGCCCGTGGCGCGTGGCCGCGAGGCCGTCGTCGTCACCGGCGGGCTGCTCCTCGGCGCGCTCACGCAGGCGGCGGCGCTCGCGCTCGCCATGGACGCCCGCGGCTTCGCCGAGGCGCGCCGGCGAACGTGGGCCGGGCCCGCGCCGTGGCGGGCCGCCGACACGCTCGCGGTGCTCGCGGGCCTCGTCCTCATCGCGTCCGGCGTGGCCGCGCGCCTGCTCCTGCCCTGAACAGGGACGCGGGGCACAATGGGCGCGAACCGCGCCGGGTCGGGTCATCCGCCCTCCCGCGCCGCAGCCCCAGCCGCAGCACAGCAGGAAGAGGTGGACCCGTGCCGCGTCCCCGTCGTCTCGTCCCGAGGTCGCTCGCGGGCGCCGTCCCGCTGGTGCTCGTGGCCGCCGTCCTGGGGGCCTGCGGCCAGCCGACGCCGTCGGACCCCGACGACAGCCTCGCCCCGACCGTGAGCGTCGCCGTCCAGCCGACGATCCTGCCCGACACGGCAACCACCACCGACGACCCGACACCGTCCGCCGCGGGCGACGGCGGCCTCTTCGACGCCGGCTCGAGCCTCAGCGGCGTCCGGTGCGCGCCTGGCGCCGGCGACGTGTGGGACCTCACCGGGACGCTGAAGAACCCCGACACGGAGCAGCACACCTTCACCGTGGCCGTCTTCATCGTCAAGACCGCCGACGGCTCGGAGGTCGTCAGCAAGGAGGTCGACGTCCCGCTCCAGGCGGGCCAGAGCGCCCCCGTGTCGGTCGAGAGGTTCTGGACCGGCCCGAAGAAGGGCGTCGAGTGCCTGACCGGCGTCACCGTCAAGGACCAGTGACGTGCGGCTCTTCCTCGTGCGCCACGGCCAGACCCACGCCAACGTCGCCCGCCAGCTCGACACCGCGGTGCCGGGCCTCGACCTCACCGACGAGGGACGGGCCCAGGCCCACGCCCTGGCCCAGCGCCTCCGCGGCGAGGACCTCGCCGCCATCTACACCTCCGACCTCGTGCGCACGCAGCAGACCGCCGCACCCCTGGCTGCCGAGCTCGGCCTCGAGATGGTCGTCCTGCCCGGCCTGCGCGAGATCCAGGCCGGGGACTGGGAGATGTCCACCGAGTGGCAGCCGTACGTCGACGCCCTCGTGAGGTGGCGCGAGGACCCCTTCCACGTCATCCCGGGCGGCGAGAGCGGCGCCGAGTTCCTCGCCCGCTACGACGCCGCCATCGCGCGCATCGTCGCCGACGGCCACGAGTCGGCGCTCGCCGTGAGCCACGGCGCCGCGATGCGCGTCTGGTGCGCGGCCTCCCTCGGCCTGCCCGGGTCGTTCTTCGACGACCGTCGCGTCGACAACACCCACGTCGTCACCCTCGAGGGTGACCCGGACGCCGGCTGGCGCCTCCTCGCGTGGGGCGACGAGCCGGTCACGCATGGCTGACGCGTCCCGGCCCACCGCGCCGCAGCGGTCCCGCGCCGGGTGGGTCCGCGACGTGGGGGCGCGCCTCGTGAGCGACGACCCGGACCGCGTGGCCTCCCTGGCCGCGGCCTCGCGGCGCCTCCGACCCGGCCGCTGGCGGTGGGCCGGGGTGGCGTCGTCCGTCGCGCTCGCCGCTGCCTCGTGGGGGGCCGGCTCCCGCCCGTCGCTCAACCGCGGCGTGCTCTGGCCGGGCGTGCGGTGGTGGCGTGACACCGGCGGCTCACCGCTGCTCGCGAGCGTCGCGCTGCTCGCCATGGCGGGGCTGGTCGTCGCGTGGTGGCGGCTGCGGTGGGCGCGCGTCACGGTCGGCTGGTGGCAGACCACGGCGGCGCTGTGGTTCGTCCCGCTCGTCGCGTCCGTGCCGCTCTACAGCCGCGACCTCTACTCGTACGCGGCGCAGGGCCTGCTGTGGTCGGAGGGACTGAGCCCGTACGACCACACCGTGCGCGAGCTCGACTCGGACTGGCGGCTCTCGACGGCACCGACCTGGCTCGACACCCCGACCCCGTACGGCCCGGTGTGGCTGCTCCTCGCCCGCGGCGTGGCGTCCGTGTCCGGCGGCCACCTGTGGCTGGCGCTGCTCCTGCTCCGGCTGCTCGCCGTCGCCGGCGTGCTGGTCATCGGCTGGGCCGTGCCCGACCTCGCGCGGCGCCTCGGCACCGACCCCGCCCGCGCCACCTGGCTCGCCGTCGCCTGCCCGCTCGTCGGCGCGCACTTCGTCGGCGGGGCGCACAACGACGCCCTCATGGTCGCCGCGGTGCTCGGCGGGCTCGCGCTCGCCCTGCGCGGGCGGTTCGTGGCCGCGTGCGCCGTCGTCGCGCTGGGGGCGATGGTCAAGGTGACCGCGGTCGTCGCGCCGCCGTTCGTGGCGCTGCTCTGGGCGCGGCGCACGCTGCGCCGCTCCGGTCGCAGCGGGCCGCTGCGATGGCCGGGCACCGTCCGCGCCGGGCTCCTCACGCTGCTCGTCACGGGCGTCGCGATGGCGGTCGGCGGCCTGGCCACCCGGCTCGGGTTCGCGTGGCTGGACCCGGGGGGCACGCCCGGTCGCAACGAGCAGTGGACGTCGCTGCCCACCGGCGTCGGCATCGCCGTGCAGGCCCTCGGCACCGTCCTCGGACAGCCGGGCTGGCGCGAGCCCGCCATCGACGCCGCCCGGACCGTGGCCCTCGTCGTGCTCGCGATCCTGCTCGTCCTTGTGTGGCTCGGGGCCGCCAAGCCACCCGTGCCCACCGCGTCGACCGGGCCCGCCGGACGCCGGGCCTCGGGTCGACGTGGCCGCCGGGCTGCGTCCGACGACACCGCCCGCGTCGTGCGCTCCCTCGGCTGGGGAATGCTGGCCGTCGTCGTGCTCGCCCCCGTCTTCCTCCCCTGGTACCTCCTGTGGGTGCTGCCGGTGCTCGCCGTGGCGCTGGGTCCGTCGCCGGTCCCGTCGCCGGCCCCGTCACCGGTCCCGTCGCCCGCGCGCGCCGAGAAGCCGCTCGCCGTCCTCGCCACCGTCGTGTGCTTCATGACGCTGCCGGAGGGCTACAGCCTCGGCCTGACGACCACGGTCGTGGGGGTGCCGCTCGACCTCGTCGCGCTCGTCGTGCTCATCGTGCTCGCCGGCCGCGCGGCCCGACGCCTCGACCCACCCCTGCACGACCTGTCCCGGCCCCTGCTCCGGCCGGCCAACCGGCCAAGGGCCGATGTCCGGTTACGGAATGGAGACATTCGGAGCCGGTCCTGACGCCGTGGGGGACTGCTGTCCCACACTGTGCCGGTGAGCGACTCCGGCTTCGTCGACGAGGTCCCCGGACCGACGCGGCCACGACCGGGCGGACCGACCCAGCGCAGTCGTCCGCCCACGGCCCGAGCGCGGCCCGGCTCGGACGACGGGCCGCCGCGCGGCCGGCACCGACCGGGACCGGCGGGCATCGTGTTCGTCGTCCTGCTGCTCGCGTTCGTCGGCGTCGCCGGGTGGGCCTGGACCTCGCGCGTGCACGCCGACGACCTCGCCGCCTGGACCGCACTGGGCGAGACGGTCACCGAGATGGACCGCCTCCTGACGCCTCAGGGCCACGGCGAGGCCCCGCCGTGCCACGGCTCCGACGACGGCGTCCTGACCCGCACCTACCCGCCCTCGACCGGCCCCGCGGCCTCGCAGGTCGTCGGCTACCTCGAGCAGAAGGGGTGGGTCGCGTCGGCCCCGACGCCGCCGGCCCTCGCGCACCTGACCCACACCGTCGGCGGGCGCGCCCTGACCATCGACCTCGTCGCGCCGAGCATGGACCAGCTCGTCACGACGCTGACCGGCCGCAGCCCCGCCTCGGCCTTCGGCTGCCTCGGCCGCTGACCGCGTCCCGACGGGCCGCAACGTGCGGCCCCGGCGCGACCCGGCCGGCCGTCCACCGCCCGGACTGCCGTGTCCACGCCTCGGGACACGGGCCGACGTGACCGACGCGACGTGCCACATGGTGGGAATCTGCCGGGAACCCGCGTCCGGCGGTGCGACCCTAGGTCGCATGCGCGCGGTGAGCCAGAGCAAGAAGCTGCAGGACGTCTGCTACGAGATCCGCGGACCCGTGCTCGCCGAGGCCAAGCGGCTCGAGGAGGAGGGCCACCGCATCCTCAAGCTCAACATCGGCAACCCCGCGCCGTTCGGCTTCGAGGCGCCCGAGGACATCCTCGTCGACGTCATCCAGGAGCTGCCGCGCGCCCAGGGCTACAGCGACAGCAAGGGCATCCTGTCGGCGCGACGGGCCATCGTGCAGCACTACGAGGTGCGCGAGTTCCCGCACCTCGGGGTCGAGGACATCTACCTCGGCAACGGTGTCAGCGAGCTGATCGTCATGGCGATGCAGGGGCTGCTCGACAACGGTGACGAGGTGCTCATCCCGGCGCCGGACTACCCGCTGTGGACCGCGGCGGCGAGCCTCGCCGGCGGCCGGCCGGTGCACTACGTGTGCGACGAGCAGGCCGGGTGGGCCCCCGACCTCGACGACATCCGCAGCAAGGTGACCGACCGCACCAAGGCGATCGTCGTCATCAACCCGAACAACCCGACCGGCGCCGTCTACCCGCGCGACGTCCTCGAGGGCATCGTCCAGGTGGCCCGCGAGCACGAGCTCATCGTCATGGCCGACGAGATCTACGACAAGATCCTCTACGACGGCGCGACGCACACCTCGATCGCCGGGCTCGCGCCGGACCTGCTCTGCCTCACGTTCAACGGGCTGTCCAAGGCCTACCGCGTCGCCGGCTTCCGGTCCGGGTGGCTGGCCATCACCGGTCCCAAGGAGCACGCCCGCAGCTACCTCGAGGGCCTCGACATCCTCGCCAACATGCGGCTGTGCGCCAACGTGCCGGCCCAGCACGCCATCCAGGTGGCGCTCGGCGGCTACCAGTCGATCAACGAGCTGATCCTGCCGGGGGGTCGCCTCCTCGAGCAGCGCAACATCGCCTGGGAGATGCTCAACCAGATCGACGGGATCTCCTGCACCAAGCCCCAGGGCGCCCTCTACCTCTTCCCGCGCCTGGACCCGGCGGTCCACGACATCCGCGACGACGAGAAGTTCGCGCTCGACCTGCTGCGCGAGCAGCACCTGCTCGTCGTGCACGGCACCGGGTTCAACTGGGCCACGCCCGACCACTTCCGGCTCGTCTTCCTGCCCCGGGTCGAGGACCTCGAGGAGGCCGTCGGCCGGCTCGCCAAGTTCCTGTCGACGTACTCGCAGTGACGGCTCCGGCGGACCTCAGCGCGAGGTGACCCACCACTTGAGCAGCAGCCCGAGCACGACACCCCACACGACCGTCGTCAGCAGCCCGAGGCCGATGCCGAGGAGTGCGCGGCCGCGTCCGTTCGGCTCGCGTCGGGCCAGGCTCAGCCCGCCGAGGGCGAGCGCGAGCAGCTGCGGCACGAAGAGGAAGCCGACGACGACGCCGGCGAGTCCCGCGGCGACCGAACCCCCCGCGAGGGGCGTGTCGGACAGGAGCCCGCGGCGCGGCGCGTCCTCGGCGTCGCGGCCCTCGGCGTCGCCGGCCCGCGTGTGGTCGGGACGATCCGCGTCGCTCACGCGTTCAGCCTAACGATGGACACCGTGACCCGGCCGCGACGCCGTGCCCACCTTCTGCCCTCGACCGCGACCGCGGCCGCGGTCGTGGCCGTTGCCGTGGGGACGCTCGGTGCCTGCGGCAGCGACGCGCCGACGCTGCAGGACCTTCCGCCCGACATCGCCCGCGCCCGCCCGGGGATCACCCAGGAGGAGGCGCGCTTCGTCCTCGACGCCCGCAACCGTGGTGTGACGATCACGGCCGCGACGCTCGAGGACGACCTCCAGACGGGGACGACGACGTGCTGGGCGCTGAAGAACGGCGGGGTCACCCTGCGGCAGATCGCCGTGGACGACGCGGGCAAGGCGCTCGGCAACACCGGCGACGCGCTTCGCACCAAAGAGCTCATGGCCGCGGGCGTCAACGCCTTCTGCCCGGACCACGGCGACGAGATCGTCCAGCTCGGCCTGCCGTGACCCGGACGGAATACCCCGACCGGGCCGGTCGGTTGGCACCCTCGTGAGCTCCTCCCGCACCGCGCCGACCGCCCAGCTGAACATCCTCGACCTCGTCCCCGTCGCGGAGGGCGGGACGGCGGGTGCGGCCATCGCGGCGACCGTCGACATCGCGCGGCACGCCGAGAAGTGGGGCTACCAGCGCTACTGGATGGCCGAGCACCACAACATGCGCGGCGTCGCCTCGAGCTCGACGGCGGTGCTCATCGGCCACGTCGCCGACCACACCGAGACCATCCGCGTCGGGGCCGGCGGCATCATGCTGCCCAACCACGCCCCCTACGTCGTCGCCGAGCAGTTCGGGACCCTCGCCACGATGCACCCCGGCAGGATCGACCTCGGGCTCGGCCGCGCGCCCGGGACCGACCCCTTCACGACCCGGGCGCTGCGCCGCAACGAGGCCGCGGCGATGAACTTCGCCGGTGAGGTCGAGGAGCTGCTCGGCTACCTCGGCGACCCCGACCCCGACGCCAAGGTGCGCGCGGTCCCCGGCGAGGGCACCCACGTCCCGGTCTGGATCCTCGGCTCGAGCCACGGCGGCGCCCAGGTGGCGGCGGCGCTCGGCCTGCCGTACTCGTTCGCGTCGCACTTCGCGCCGGCGGCGCTCATGAGCGCGCTCGAGGTGTACCGCAGCCGGTTCGTGCCCTCGACGCTGCCCGGCGGGCTCGACGCGCCGCGCACCATGGCCGGGATGAACGTCATGGTCGCCGACACCCAGGCCGAGGCAGAGCGCCTCTACACCAGCGTCCTCGCCCGGTTCCACAGCATCGTCACCGGCCGCCGCGGCGGCGTCACCAAGCCGGTCGGGGACATCGACAGCCTGCTGTCGCAGTGGAGCGCGGCCGAACGGCAGGCCGTCCTCGACATGACGCGGGTGTCACTGGTCGGCACGCCGGACACCGTCCGCGACGGTCTGGCTGGCTTCGTCGAGGCCACCGGCGTCGACGAGGTGGTCGTGACGTGCGGCGCCTACGACCCGGCCGACCGGCTGCGCACCTTCGAGCTGCTCGCGGACGCCTGGCTCTGAGCACCCGAGCTGCCGACGCCCGGGCCCGCCCGCGGACCCGACCCCTGCCGTCCCACGACCTCTGAGAGGCTGCACCCCATGACCGAGAGAGACCCCAAGGACCTGCGCCGCGTCACCCTGACCCGCGACAGCGTCGGCCGCTACACCGTGCGCAACGACCGCGGCGGCTCGATCACCGTCAGCTCCGGCACCGAGGAGCTCTCGCCGGTCGAGCTGCTCCTCGCCGGCATCGCCGGCTGCACGGCCGTCGACGTCGACACCGTGACGACCCGTCGGGCCGAGCCGGACCGGTTCGAGGTCGAGGTGACCGCCGACAAGATCAAGGACGAGAACGGCAACCACCTGCAGGACATCGAGGTGCGCTTCCGGGTCCGCTTCCCCGACGGCGACGGCGGCGACGCCGCGCGCGAGATGCTGCCGCGGCTCGTCCAGCGCTCGCACGACGAGTGGTGCACCGTGAGCCGCACGGTCGAGCTCGGACAGCAGGTCACGACCAGCATCGAGTGACCGGCCCGACCGGCCGCCGACCCGGCTCCGGTCGGGCGATCTGCACCCGGTCCGCTGACAGGTCGCCGGACTGAACCGCATCGGCCGGCCCCAGCCCGGGTCGCCGTGCCGATCAAGGGGCGACGGGCTCCGTCGCGTCGCCGCTCGCCTCGGGGGTCAGCCCGAGACCGAGGTCGACCATCGTCACGAGGCGCGGTGCGAGCTCGGCGATGGCGCTCGGGGGCAGGTCACGCAACGGACCCTCGAGGGCGAGCATCGCCATGCCGTGCACGGCCGACCAGGCGAGCAGCTCGGCTCCGGGCCGCTGCGCCTCGGACAGGACGCCGGTGTCGACCATGGCGTCGAGCGACTCCGCGAGCAGCTGGAACGGGGTGCGCCCGTCGCGGCCGGCCGCCTCGGGGGAGGCGGCGCGGGACAGGTCGACGGGCACCGCGAAGGCCGTGCGGAACAGCCCGGGCTCGTCCATCGCGAAGCGGAGGTAGCCGACGCCGACGGCCCGGAAGCGGGCGCGGGCCCGGGCCCCGGCGTCGAGGCCGTCGCCGACGGCGTCCATCGTGTCGCTGATGACGTCGGCGGCGCGGGCCTGGGCGAGCGACACCACGTGGCCGAGAAGGGCGTCGCGGTCGGCGAAGTGCCGGTAGGCGGCGTTGGCCGAGACGCCGACCCGACGCGTGGCCTCCCGGAGCACGACCGCGTCCGGGCCGCCCTCCTGCGCGAGCTCGAGACCGGCGTCGAGGAGGGCGCGGCGCAGGTCCCCGTGGTGGTAGGTCGCCCGCGCGGTGCTCACCGACCCATTCTGGACCGATCGGTGCGCCCGTGCGGGCGGCATCCGGGGCCCGGCGACGTCGGTCCGCGCGATGCCGTCAGAAGCCGAAGCGGCGGGCCGTCGCGCGAACGGCCTCGGCGGACCGGCGCAGGCCGGCCAGCTCGGCGTCGGTCATCGGCACCTCGACCCGGTCGCCGACACCACCGGCGTGGACGATGGCCGGCACCGAGAGGCAGACGTCGCGAATGCCGAGGTAGTCCTCGAGGCGGCTGGACACCGGCAGGATGCGCCGCTCGTCGTTGACGAGGGCCTCGACGACGCGGGTCGCGGCGAGCCCGATGGCGTAGTTCGTCGCGCCCTTGCCCTCGATGATCCGGTAGGCCGACTGCACGACGTCGAGCGCGATGCGGTCACGGGTTGCCTCGTCGAGCGCAGGGCGGCCGTCCGCGCCGGGCCAGGAGAGCAGGGGCACCGAGCCGACGCTCGCCGAGGACCACAGCGGCAGCTCGGAGTCGCCGTGCTCACCGACGACGTAGGCGTGGATGCTCTGCGCCGCGACGCCGAGGTGCTCGGCGAGCAGGAACCGCAGCCGCGAGGAGTCGAGGACCGTGCCCGACCCGAACAGCCGCGCGTCGGGGAGCCCCGACACCTGCAACGCGGCCCACGTGACGACGTCGACGGGGTTGGTCACCATGACGTGGACCGCGTCCGGTGCCACCTCGACGAGGCGTGGCAGGAGGGAACGGACGATGCCGATCGTCGACTCGGCGAGGTCGAGCCGGGACTGTCCCGGCTTCTGCTTGGCCCCGGCCGTGAAGACGACGACGTCGCAGCCGGCGAGCACCGCGACGTCGTCCGAGCCGACGACGTGCGCCATCGGCATGAACTGGATGCCGTGGCTGAGGTCGAGCGCCTCGGCCTGGACCTTCTTGGCGTCGATGTCGAACAGCGCGACGGTCTGGGCGGTCCCACGCATCAGGGCGGCGTAGGCCAGCGTCGCGCCGACGGCGCCCGCGCCGACGATGCCGAGCCGCGTCGTGCGGCGCGGTGCTGTCGACGGGGTGAGAGGGTGCGGGATCGTGCTCAACATGACTCCCGTGCTCGGCGGTGCGGGTCTGCGGCAAGGCTAGCCACCGGGGCCGGCGCGACGGTCATCGACGCCCTGCTCCGCGGCCAGCCGAGAGCGCACCCGCGGTGAAGCGTGCTTCGGTTCAGGCGTTCTGGAGCCGGACGAGCGCGTCCCGCAGGGCGGGGAGGGCGTCGCCGGCAGTCGAGAAGAAACGGGCGTCGCAGTCCTCGACGGCGACGACGGCCCGGTTGACGACGTCGACGCCGGCGGCGGTGGGCACGAGGTCGCGAGCCCGGGCGTCGCCGGGGTACGGGCGGCGTTCGAGCAGGCCCTTGCCCTCGAGCGCGCGCAGCACCTGGGAGGTCATCATGACGTCGGTGCGCGCGTGCTCGGCGAGGTCGCGCTGGTTGACCGGGTCGTCGCGGTCGCCGCGCAGCCAGGTCAGGGAGGCGAGCAGGACGAACTGGGTGTGGGTCAGCTCGAACGGGGCGAGGGCGTCGCGGACCGCGGCCTGCCACCGGGTGCTGACGCGCCACAGGAGCAGGCCCGGACTGTCGGCCTCGTCGGTGAACCGGGTCTGCAGGCCGCTCATGCGCGGGCACCGCCTGTCGCGCGGTGGGCCGCCGTCATGGCGTCCTCGACGAGCCGGAAGTCCGCCTCGTCGAGAGCCAGGAGGCCGCGACGCAAGGCGTACCCCCAGTTCGGGGCTCGCGTCAGCAGGAGGCGGTCCTGCAGGTCGGCGAGCGGCACCGGGTCGGCCCGCTCCCAGTCGACGCGCCGGCGGTACGGGCGGAAGTCGCCGTCGTGGGCCTGCCAGATCTCGTCGTCGGCGATGCGCCCGACGGCGGTGAACTCGCGGCACGGCGTCGTGGACCCCAGCTCCTGCTTCGGCGAGTAGTAGACGAGCCCGTCGCCGGCAGCCATGCGCGCGAGGCCGGGTCGACGCCCGTGGTGCACCTGGGCGATGCCGAGCTCGACCCCGCGGCGCACATGGGCGGCCGAGACGACGCCCAGCCAGCACCTCATCGCGACTCCTCCGCCGAGGGGGCGGTCGCGCTGGCCGGGACGAGCAGTGCGACGAGGTTCGCAAGGTCCTTCTCGATGCCGCGACGCAGGGCGTCGGGACCGCCGAGGAGGCGCGCCCAGAGGCTGCGGAGGGGACCCTCGAGGCTGACGGTGACGGTGACCTCGGCCCCGGCCGCTACCGGCTCGGCGTGGTGGCGGAACGTGAGGCGCGCCCCGGCCAGGTGCGTCGTGTCGGCGAACGTGCGGTCGGGGACGAGCTCGGTGACGGTGAACCGGGAGCGCGGGCCGCCCCGGGGACGCAGGCGGCCGGTGGCGCCGAGGCGTACCGGCCCGTCGAGGCGGACCCACGCGAGGTCGGTGCTCCACTCGGGATGGGTGTCGCAGTCGGCCCACCTGGCGAACAGCTGCGCGGGGGAGGCGGGGACGGTGGTCGTGAGCGACGCGAGGGCGGTCATGGACACATAATAAGCGCGCTTACTAAATGGTCAAGGGCCGGACCCCGGCGTCGGTGGCCGGGTTCGGACCGGCTCAGGCGAACAGCTCCTCGACGCACGCGCGGAACATCACCGTGTGCGCCTCGACGTCGGCCGCGGTCGTCGCGGGGCTCATGAGCGCCATGTTGTGGAACGGCGTCAGGAGGATGCCGCGGTTGAGGGCGTAGAGGTGCAGGTACTGCTGCAGCTCGAAGTCGTCGGCGTCGTGCGCCTCCTGGCCGTTGCGCGAGGGCACCCTCGAGAAGTTGTACTCGGCCCGCGCGCCCAGACGCGTCACGTGCCAGTCCGCACCGACGGCGTCGATGCCGGCCTGCACGCCGTCGGCCCACGCGTCGGCGAGCGGCACCATGTGCTCGAACGCCTCGGGCGTCATGACCTGCTCGAGCGTCGCCTTCATCGCCGCCATCGACAGCCCGTTGCCGGCGAGCGTGCCGCCGATCCCCCCCACGTCGATGTCCTCGAGGTCGACCGAGCGGGCGATGCGGTCGGCGACGTCCTGCGTGAACCCGAAGGTGCCGCAGGGGATCCCGCCGCCGATCGACTTGCCGATGACGAGCAGGTCGGGCTGGAGGCCGTGGGCACCGGTGTAACCGCCCGGCCCGGCGCAGATCGTGTGCGTCTCGTCGTTGACGAGCAGCGCTCCGTACCTCGTCGCGAGCTCACGCACGCCGGCGTTGTAGCCGTCGTCGGGCAGCACGATGCCGATGTTCGTCAGCGCGGGCTCGACGAGGATCGCGGCCACGTCGCCGTGCGACAGGGCCTTCTCGAGGGCGTCGAGGTCGTTGAACTCGACGACGCGCGTCGTCTCGGCGGTGTCGACCGGCGCGCCGATGTTGTGGCGGCGGTCGACGGTGGTGCCGCCCTCGCCGATCGTCGCGAAGGCCTCGTCGACCGACCCGTGGTAGCAGTAGTTGTGCACGACGACCTTCGACCGGCCGGTCAGGTGGCGCGCGTAGCGGATGGCGTGCCGGTTGGCGTCGGTGGCCGTCAGGGTGAACTGCCAGAAGGGCAGCCCGAAGCGGTCGGCCAGGCCCGTCGAGACGGCGATGGCGTCCTCGGTCGGCAGCATCGTCGTGATGCCGCGCCGCAGCTGCCGGGTGACCGCCTCGACGGTGGGCGCCGGGGAGTGGCCCATCATCGCGCCGGTGTCGCCGAGGCACAGGTCGACGTGGTCGATGCCGTCCACGCACGTGAAGTGGGCTCCCGCGGCCTCGGCGACGAAGACCGGGAAGTCGCCCGGCCACTTGACCATCCAGCTCATCGGGACCCCGCCGGGCATGTGGGCGCGGGCGCGGTCGGCGAGGGCGCGGGACGCCGGGTGCGCCGCGGTGAACGCCGCGCGCTCGCGCGCATGGAGGTCGGCGAGGCGGGTGCGGTCGACGGTGCTCATGGCGGCATGATGCCGTCTCGGCGCCTTCTGCGGAAGGGGTGGCGGCGGCGGCCCACACCTTCGGAATCCGTAGGTGTTGGAATGCGATTCCAGTGAGATGGCACCTTCCCAGAGGGTTGCGCGAACACCTCACCGTGGCATGATCCGGGCATGCTACCGAGCGGTTACCGGGGCCTGAGCCTGTGGCACGACACGTGCGATGACGACTTCGAGCCCCGCCCCTGCCTGGGTGGGGACCTCGACGTCGACGTCGCGGTCGTCGGGGCCGGCTACACGGGCCTCTGGACCGCCTACCACCTCGTCGCGTCCGACCCCACGCTGCGCGTCGCCGTGCTCGAGCGGGAGGTCGCCGGGTTCGGGGCGTCGGGCCGCAACGGCGGGTGGTGCTCGGCGCTCTTCCCCGCGTCGCTGCACCGGATGGCCGCCGAGCGAGGCCGCGACGCCGCCGTGCGGATGCAGCGGCGGTTGCACGACACCGTCGCCGAGGTGGGCCGCATCGCGGACGAGGAGGGCATCGACTGCCACTTCGCGCACGGCGGCTACGTCTCCGTGGCCCGCAACCCCGCCCAGCTCGAGCGGATCCGCGCCGAGGTGAGCGAGCACCACGAGTGGGGGTTCGGGCGCGACGACCTGCGCCTGCTCGACGTGGACGAGGTCGCCGGTCTCGTCCGGGTGCCCGACGCGCTCGGCGGTGCGTGGACCCCGCACTGCGCCGCCCTGCACCCCGCGCGGCTCGTGCGCGGGCTCGCCCGTGCGGTCGAGCGACGCGGCGTCCTCGTCCACGAGCGGACCCCGGCCACCGACATCCACGCCCGCCGCGTCGTCACCCCCCACGGCACGGTCCGTGCCGAGCACGTCGTCCTCGCCACCGAGGGCTACACCCCGACCGTGGCCGGCCGCCGCCGGGCCATCGCGCCCGTCTACTCGCTGATGACCGCGACCGAGCCGCTGCCGGACGACGTCTGGGCCCGCATCGGCCTGGACCGGCGCACCACCTTCGCGGACAACCGGCACCTGACCATCTACGGCCAGCGCACCCAGGACGGCCGGATCGCCTTCGGCGGCAGGGGTGCTCCCTACCACTACGCGTCTCGAGTCTCCCCGGCCTACGACCGCGACGACCGCGTCCACACCCGGCTGCGGGCCATCCTCCTCGAGCTGTTCCCCGCACTCGACGGGGTGCGGTTCACGCACAGCTGGGGCGGCAACCTCGGCGTGCCGCGCGACTGGTTCCCCTCGGTGCGCCATGACCGCCACACCGGCCTGGCGTTCGCCGGGGGCTACGTCGGCGACGGTGTCGCCACGTCCGCCCTGGCCGGGCGCACCCTCGCGGCGATGATCCGGGGCGAGGACCCCGAGGACCTCACGACGCTGCCCTGGGTCGGGCGAACCTCGCGCAACTGGGAACCGGAGCCGCTGCGCTGGCTCGGCGTCAACGCCGTGAACGCCCTCATGACCTCGGCCGACTGGTCCGAGCGCCGCACGGGGCGCCGCTCGCGTGCGGCATCCGCGTTCTGGACGGCGATCGGCCAGTAGCCGGGGAGCGCCGGCGCGTCGGCGGCCGGTCAGCCTTGGTCAGGCCGCGGATCAGGCGGCTGCGAAGACGCCGTCGCGCAGGACCGGTACGAGGTCGGACGCGTCGAGCTCGGCGGCCACGGCGACGTCGTCGGCCCAGCCCTTCTCGACGAGCTCGCGGCCGCTCGAGCACGCGTGCAGGTCGGCGTCCAGGGAGCCGGCGACGCCGTCCCAGGCGGACACCGCGACGCGGGCCTCGGGGCTGAGCAGGAGAGGGCCGGCACGGTGCTCGAGCCGCCGCACGAACGCATCGGCCACGGCACCGACGCCCCAGAGGTCCTCCGCGGCGGGGCGCAGCGAGTCGTCCGGCCACCGCTCGCCGGAGGGCACGAGCAGGAGAACCGGTGGTCGGTTCGGGCTGGCCGTGAACCGGTCCGCCAGGTGGCGGGCCACCGCGGTGCGGTTGCGCAGGCACGCGGCGACCACCTCGGCCCCGGTGTCGGCCAGCCGCGCACTCACGGTGGACCCGTTCGGCGAGGGGAGCACGAGGTCGGTGAGTCCCTCGGCCGCGCGGATCGACCCGGGGGAGAGGGTGACGACGCCGGCCGAACCGGAGCGAGGGGCAGCGCCCGGCCGACCGCTCGCCTGCGCGGGGCCGCGCGGGTGGGCGAGCACCGCCCCGTGGGCCGCGGCGAACGCGACGGCGGACGCGTCCTTCCAGGGGTAGGGGCGGACGCGGATCCCCCGGTCGACCGCGACCGAGACGCACGTCGTGAAGCTGAGCACGTCGACGACGACGACGACGACCTCGGACCCGGCCTCGCGCGCGTGCCGGGCCAGGGCGACCGACCCGCTCGGTCCCCACTCGAGGCGGACGAGGTGCCGGTCCTGGCTGTGCCACGCGTCCGTGCCGCTCACCTGCTCACGCTATCCGGATCATCCGGCAGGCTCGGGCCCGTCCCGGGGGCGCTCGTGCGACCTCCGGCGTCCGGCGTCTCCTGCGACGCCCTGGGCCCGGGGGCCTCGGGCGTCGGGGTCGGCGTCTGCGTGGGGGCGTGGATCCCCGGCCGTGGCGGGCGCTCGTCGAGCGAGTGCCGGAACGCGAGCGCGCCACCGGCGAGGAGCAGGGCCGACGCGAGGACGGTCGCGACCGCCGCCCGGCGCTGCGACACCGCACGCTCCGTGTGCCGTCCCACCGCGGCCTCCCTCCCGACCCGCCCGGTCGTCTCCGGCCGGGAAGGCACACCCTACGGCCGGAGGCGGTGCCCCGGGCCCGTCAGGACGGGACGACCCGCGACCCACGGCACGTCGCCGTGAGCCGGGGCTCGCCGTCAGGGCCCGGTCCTCGAGGCGTCGAGCCGCGCGACGAAGCGGGCGGGCGCGGTGCGGCGGTAGGACGCGTCGACGAGCTCGGCGACCTCGTCCCAGTCGACCCCCTCGGCGCCCTCGCGGTGGCGCAGGTCGAGCATGAGCCACCCGTAGGGTCCGTAGTAGCCCGGCACGACGAAGCGGCCGTCCTCGAGCAGGGCGGGCCGGTCGGCCTCGTCCGGCAGCACGAGAAGCGCCTGGCGGTAGGGCTCGGGGTCGTGGTCACCCTTGAGGACGCCGCCGTAGATGGCGAAGACCTTGCGGGTGAAGAAGTTCGGCCGCCCGTGCGACACCTTCTCGTCGGCCCCGGGCAGCGCGAGGCAGATGGCGCGCAGCCGCGTGAGGTAGGGATCGGCGTCCTCGAACATCGTCGGGTGGGCCATGCTCCCACCGTAGGCGCCGGTCAGCGCCCGCAGACGCCTCCGCAGCCACCGGCCCCGCAGCCACCTCCGCAGCCGGCGCCCGCCGCCACCGGTTCGCGGTCGTCGTCACGGTGCGCCCAGGCCGTCGCGAGCGCGTCGGCGAACACCTCGACCGGCTGCGCGCCCGAGACCCCGTAGCGGCGGTCGAGCACGAAGAAGGGGACGGACTCGATGCCGAGCATCCTGGCGGTCGCCTCGTCGCTGCGGACGTGGTTGCCGTAGTCGTCGGACGCGAGCATGACGCGGACCGCGTCGGGGTCGAGGCCGATCTCGGCGGCGAGGCCGACCAGGGTCTCGCGGTCCCCGACGGCGAGCCCGTCGGTGAAGTAGGCCCGCATGAGCCGCTCGTGGGCGACGTCGGCGAGGCCGTGCTCGGCGGCGAGGTGCACGACGCGGTGCGCGTCGAAGGTGTTGGAGTAGCGGGCCCGCTGCCAGTCGAAGGTCAGGCCGTGCTCGGCGGCCGCCGCGGCCAGCGAGCGGTGCTGCTCGACGGCCTGCTCGCGGGAGATGCCGTACCTGTCGGCGACGAGGTCGACGAGGGGCCGGTCGGACACCGGCTCGGCGCCGCGGTCCAGCTCGAAGCTGTGCCAGCGCACGGTCACCTCGTCGGCGTGCTCGAACCCGGCGAGCGCCGCCTCGAGCCGACGCTTGCCGACGTAGCAGAACGGGCACACGATGTCCGACCAGATGTCGATCTCCACGGTCGTGCAACCTACCTCGGCCGCCGGGTCTTCCCGGCATCGGCGAGGTGATGCGGGCAGCGGCGGGACGCACCGGGCGGCACGCTTCAGGCGGTGGCCCGGGCGATGCTGCGCACGACGGCCGCGGCGCAGTCGGCGGCGCGGGTCTCGGGCAGCCAGTGCCCGGCATCGAGCTCGACGAGCTCGTACGGCGCGGCGACGTGCTCGGCGGTCAGGTGCGCCGCCATGGGCCCGAGGAAGGGGTCGTGGCGACCCCAGACGTACGTCGTCGGCGCCCGCACCCGGCGGGCCGGTACCGACGAGCGCCGGGATGCGCGGTACCACCCGATCGGCCCGGCGATCGCCGCCGGGCTGGCGAGGTGGTCGGCGTACCGGCGCCGGTCCGGTGCCGGCAGGCCGCTGCGCCGCATCAGGGTCTCGAAGCCTCGGGCCATGACCTGCTCGGGCAGGGCCGGCAGCTGGAACGCGGCCATGTACCAGGAGCGTCGACGCTGGTCCCAGCCGCCGCGCCAGGCCCGGGCGAGCGCGGCGGGGTGCGGCGTGGACAGCGCGGTCAGCGACCCCACCCGGTCCGGGTGGTTGCCGGCGAGGAGCCAGGCGATGCCGCCGCCCCAGTCGTGCCCGACGACGTGGATGCGTTCGCGGCCGGAGGCGTCGACGAGCGCGAGCACGTCGGCGACGAGCTCGTCGGTGCGGTACGCGTCGACCTCGGTGGGCCGGGCACCGGAGCAGTAGCCGCGCTGGTCGGGGGCCAGCGTCCGCAGGCCCGCCTCGTGCAGGTGCGGCGCCACCGCGTACCAGCTGGTCCGGTCGGTCGGGAACCCGTGGAGCAGCACGACGACCTCACCGCCGAGCGGCCCGGCGTCCTCGACGTCGAAGCGCAGGCCGTCGCGGGTGAAGGTGCGGATGCGTCGGTCGTCACGGCTCACCCCACCCATCCTTCCCCGCCTGGGCCCGCCCGGCCTCGGCGCCCGGAGGGGCGGGCGGTCGAGTGCCGCAGTCAGGGACCGGTCAGGGACAAACCGGAGGCGGGGCGTCGCACCGCCGATCTAGGGTTGCACCGTGCCCGACGCCACCGGTGACCCGCGACGGGGCCGCCGGTGGTGGCACCTGTCACGCACCGGGCTGCTCTTCGGAGCCGGATACTTCCTCATCTCGACCTCCCCGAGCCTGCTGCCCCGCACCTGGTACTACCAGGGACTCATCAGCGGGCTGTGCGCGGCGGTCGGCTACGCCCTCGGCGTCCTCGTCGCCTGGGCGGTGCGTGCCGTCGCCCGCCTCATCGACCTGCGGGTGCAGGTCAGCGGCGAGGCGCGCCACTGGATCCGCGTGGCGGCACCGCTGTTCGGGGCCGTCGCGGTCATCGGCATCACCGTGGCCAACGTCCGCTCGCAGGCCCGCACCGCGGCGGTCGTGCGCCTGGCTCCCCTCGACCCGTTCGACTGGGCCCTGGCGCTCGCCCTCGCGACCGCCATCGCCGTGCTCCTGCTCCTCATCGCGCGCGGGCTGCGCGGCATGACGCACGGCCTGGCCGAGGCCGCCGAGCGCGTGCTGCCCAAGGCCGTCGCGTCGATGATCGCCGTCGTCGTCGTGGCGACGACGACCGCCTGGGTCACCGACAGCGTGCTGTTCCACCGGGGGCTCGACGTCTTCACCGCCGTCGCCGCGAAGGTCAACGCCGAGACGCCGTCGAACCGCCCGGCGCCCCGCTCGCCGTTCCTGTCCGGCGGACCCGGGTCGTACGAGACGTACCAGAGCCTCGGGTACCAGGGCCAGATGTTCGTCACGAGCGCGCCCACGGCACAGGAGATCTCCTCGGCGACCGGACGCGACGCCCTCGACCCGATCCGGGTCTACGCAGGCCGCACCGACAACCGGTCCATCGAGGACGTCGCCGACGCCGTGGTCCGCGAGCTGCGCCGCACGGGCGCGTTCGAGCGCCGGGTCCTCGCCGTCATCACGACCACCGGCACCGGCTGGGTCGACGACTGGTCGGCCCAGTCCATCGAGTACCTGAGCAACGGCGACTCGGCCATCGCGGCGATGCAGTACTCGTTCCTGCCGAGCGCCCTCGCCATCCTCACCGACCGCAACACGCCCAGCGAGGCCGGCAGGGCGCTCTTCGACCGGGTCTACGCCGTGTGGCGAACGCTGCCGCAGGGGCACCGCCCCCAGCTCGTCGTCGGCGGCGAGTCGCTCGGCTCGTACGGTGGGCAGGCCGCCTTCCGCGACGCGGCCGACATGCTGGCGCGCGCCCAGGGCGGGGTCTGGGTCGGCACACCGAGCTTCACCCACATCGCGGCCGAGCTGACGGCCGAGCGCAACGAGGGCTCCCCCGAGATCGTGCCCGTCGTCGACGACGGCCGGCACTTCCGCTTCGCGGCCAGCGGTGACCAGCTGACCCACGACTACTACGGGCGGCCCTACGGCCCCTGGGACTTCCCGCGGTTCGTCTACGCGCAGCACCCGTCGGACCCCGTCGTGTGGTGGAACCCGGCGCTCCTGGGCGAGCAGCCCGACTGGCTGCGCGAGCAGCGCGGCCGCGACGTCAACCCGGACGTCACGTGGATCCCGTTCGCGACGTTCTGGCAGCTGACCACGGACATGGCCGTGGGTCACGACCCGCCCGACGGGTTCGGCCACCGGTACGGCGCCGAGCTGGTGCCCGCCTGGGGCTCGGTCCTCGGCGGCTCGCCGACCGACGACTACTCGCGCCTCGTCGCCGGCATCGAGAAGACCGTCAACCGGGTGGCCTGACCGGGTTCGACGCGTCGAAGGAGCGGGGGGCGGCACGGCACGACGCACGGGAGCCCGGGCGGCCCGGCACGGGATGGGACGATGCGTCCTGTGTCGGCGAGCGCGGTGTACCTCATCCTCGGGTTCGCCCTCCTGCTCGCCGCCGTGCTGCCCACCGCCCTCGAGCGGTTCGCGGTGTCGGCGCCGATGGTCCTGCTCGGCCTCGGGGTCCTCATCGGCCTGCTGCCCCTGCCCGAGGGGCTCGTCCTCGACCCGGTCCACATCCGCCCGCAGACCGAGCACCTCACCGAGCTGACCGTCCTCGTCGCCCTCATGGGCGTGGGCCTGGCCCTCGACCGGCCGCTCGTCCTCGGTGACCGCAGCACGTGGCGCCGCTGGTCACCGACGTGGCGCCTGCTCGCCGTCGCGATGCCGGTGACCATCGCGGCGGTGGCCCTGCTCGGCTGGGCCCTCGGCCTGGCACCCGCCGCGGCGCTCCTGCTCGGCGCGGCCCTCTCGCCCACGGACCCGGTGCTCGCCGGTGACGTCCAGGTCGCCGGCCCCCGCACCCGGCACGGCGAGGCGCTCGACGAGCTCGAGGAGATCGACGAGGACGACGAGGTCCGGTTCGCCCTGACGTCCGAGGCCGGCCTCAACGACGGGCTGGCGTTCCCGTTCGTGCACGCCGCGGTGTTCCTCGCGGCGCTCGGCCCGGTCACCGCCTGGGGCGCCGGCTGGTTGGCGTGGGACCTCGTGGGCAAGCTCGCGGTCGGCGTCGGCGTCGGGATCCTCGTCGGGTGGCTGCTCGCCAGGGTGGCGTTCCGCTCGCCCCGGCGCTCGCTGCGCCTCGCCGAGCAGGGGGAGCCGCTGCTCGCCGTCGCCGCCCTCGTCACGACGTACGGCCTGAGCGAGGTCCTCGGCGGCTACGGGTTCGTCGCCGTCTTCACGTGCGGCATGACGATCCGGGCGGCCGAGCGCGGCCACGAGTACCACGCGGCGATGCACGAGGTCGTGTCGCGGCTCGAGCGCCTCCTGACCCTCGTCGTCCTCATGCTCCTCGGCATGGGGATGACCAACGGGATCCTGTCGGCCCTCGACTGGCGCGGGGTCCTCGTCGCGGGCGCCGTCGTGCTCGTCCTGCGCCCGCTCGCCGGGTGGCTGGCTCTTGCGGTGCGGGCCCGGCGGCCGGACCAGCCGGGCGGCCTCGAGCCGGACGAGCGCCGCGCGGCCGGCTTCTTCGGGGTGCGGGGGGTCGGCACGCTGTACTACCTCGCCTGGGCGGCCGGCCAGCACACGTTCCCGGAGGAGCGCTGGCTCTGGGCCACGGTGGCGGCGACGATCGCGCTGTCGGTGCTCGTCCACGGCGTCCTCGCGACCCCGGTGCTGCGCCGACTCGAGCGCCGACGCCAGGCCACGGCCTGACGCGTCGGACCTCGGACGTCGTGCGGCCCCGGGCTCCCAGCCGTGCCTGGTAGGACGGCCCCATGGGCACGATGACCGAGTTCCCCGAGCACGAGCTGTCCGCCTACCGCGCCGACCCCGAGGGCGACCCCCGCGGTGCGGTCGTCGTCATCCAGGAGATCTGGGGGCTGACCGCGCACGTCAAGGACGTCGCCGACCGGTTCGCCGCCGAGGGCTACGTCGCGCTCGCCCCCGACCTGCTCGCGCACGTCGGCCTGACGCCCGAGGTGGGCACCCGCATCTTCCAGCTCGTCAACAGCGGGAGCGAGCAGGACCGGGCGGCCGCGCAGCCCCAGCTGCGCGCGGCGACGACGCCCGCCCGCCAACCCGAGTTCGCCGCCTGGGCGGTGCCGGCGCTGCGCGGCGTCGTCGAGGCGCTCGCCGCCGAGCCGGCGGTCCGTGGTCGCGTCGGCGTCGTGGGGTTCTGCTTCGGTGGCTCGTACGCCTTCGCGCTCGCGGCCGCCGACGACCGCGTCCGGGCCGCCGTCCCGTTCTACGGCAGCTTCCCGGAGGACGCGGACCCAGCGACCATCGCCTGCCCGGTCCTGGCCTTCTACGGCGAGCAGGACCGCCGGATCACCGGCCAGGTCCCCGAGCTCGAGGCGCGGATGGAGCAGGCCGGCGTCGACTTCACGGCACGCGTCTACCACGGTGTCGGGCACGCGTTCTTCAACGACGACGCGCCGTCGCGCTACCACGCCGAGGTCGCCGCCGACGCCTGGCAGCGCACGCTCGCCTTCCTCGCAGAGCGCCTCGGAGGCTGAGGACCGAGGCCCGGAACGCTGCTCACAGCGTTCTCCTCGCCGCTTCCGGCCCCGGAACGGACGCCGGGGGGTAAGCCTGTGTCCATGAGCCCCTCGACGAGCGAGCCCGCCGACCCCGCGACGCCGAACCAGCCCCAGCAGGCGGGCGCGCCGAGCGCGCCGACGGACTCGGGGACCCTCGATGCCCGTTCGCCGCTCGTCCTCGGCCCGATGCTGCGATACGTCGGCGAGACCGCAGGCACGGTGTGGGCCGAGACGGCGGGACGAGCCACCGTGACCGTCCGCGCCGACGGGCGGGCCTGGTCGGCACCGACCTTCCTCGTGCGCGGGCACCACTACGCGCTCGTCGTCGTCGACGGGCTCGAGCCCGGCGGCTCGTGGGAGTACACGCTCGAGGTCGACGACACGCGGGTGTGGCCCCCCGACGACAGTCGCTTCCCCGCGCCCCGCCTCCGGACGCTGGACCCGCGGCGCCCGACCCGGCTGCTCTTCGGGTCGTGCCGTACGAGCGTGTCCCACGACGCCGCGGGGAACGCCTCGAACGGCGTCGACGCGCTGCGCACCCTGGCCCTGGCCCTCGCCGAGGGCACGGTGGACTGGCCCGACCTCATCGCCTTCCTCGGCGACCAGGTCTACGCCGACGAGACCTCCGACGAGATGCGCGAGTTCATCGCCTCCCGGCGCTCGCTGGAGGAACCGCCCGGGGAGGAGATCAAGGACTTCGAGGAGTACTGCCACCTCTACCGGCTCGCGTGGTCGGACGAGGCCAACCGGTGGTTCTTCTCGACGGTGCCGAGCTGCATGATCTTCGACGACCACGACATCCGCGACGACTGGAACACCTCGTGGTCCTGGCACGAGGAGATCAACCGGACCCCATGGTGGCACGAGCGCCTCATGGGTGGGCTGGCGTCGTACTGGGTCTACCAGCACCTCGGCAACCTCTCCCCGGACGAGCTGGCGAAGGACGAGGTGTACGCCCCGGTCCTGTCAGCCGCGGCGTCCGGTGCCGAGGAGCCCGACCTCACCGAGCCGCTCTTCGACCTCGTGGAGCGGGTGGACCGGCACCCCAAGGTGTACCGCTGGAGCTACCGGCGCGACCTCGGTGACAGCCGCCTCGTCGTCGTCGACTCCCGGGCCGCCCGCGTCCTCGAGCCGGAGCGACGCTCGATGCTCAACCCCGACGAGGCCGCCTGGCTCGACGCCCAGCTGACCGGCGACGTCGACCACCTCCTCGTCGGCACCTCGCTGCCCTTCCTCCTGCCGCCGGGGCTGCACGACTTCGAGGCCATCGACGAGGTCCTGGCGAGCAGTGGTGGCCACGGTCGGCTCGTCGCGGGCCTGGCCGAGAAGAGCCGCCGGGTCATCGACCTCGAGCACTGGGCCGCGTTCGGCGACGGGTTCGTCGAGGTGTTCGAGATGGTCATGGACGTGGCCCGGGGCAACCGGGGCCGCGCCCCCGCGACCATCACCTTCCTGTCCGGCGACGTCCACAACTCCTACGTCGCCGAGGTCGTGGAGCCCGGTCGGCACGGCGCGCGGTCGCGGATCGTGCAGGCCGTGTGCTCGCCGGTCCGCAACCCGATGCCGCGGGGCATCCGGGTCATGATGTCGCTGTTCGCCCGGGGACTGGTGGCGCCGATGCGGTTCCTGGCCCGGCGTTCCCGTCACGTGCCCGACCCGGCGTACCCGTGGACCGTCACCGACGGACCCTGGTTCGACAACTGCCTCGCCGAGCTGACCGTCCAGGGCCGGGACCTTGCCATCGTCTGGCGCGGAGGCGTCGTGCGGGACGGCGACGACGCGCACCCCCAGCTGACGACCGTCGGCAGCGTCCGGCTGCCCGCACGGGCCTGACGCGCCCTCGACTCGACCTCGACTCGACCTCAGCTGACCCGGACGACGAGGATGCGGTCGTCGCCGGGGCGAGGGGAGGTGCGCCCATCGCGGTTGCTCGTCGTCACGAGCAAGGTCCGGTCGTCGAGGGCGAGGACGCTGCGCAGGCGTCCGTAGCGGCCGTCGAGGAAGGCCTGCGGGTCGCCCGCCGTCCGCGCGCCGTCGAGGGGGACCCGCCAGAGGCGCTCCCCGCGCAGGCCGCCCAGCCAGGCCGAGCCGGCAGCGATGGCGATCCCGCTCGGCGAGCTCTCGTCCGGGCTCCACTGCACGAGGGGCGACACGATCCCGGGCTCGGACGTCCGGCCCTCGGTCTGCGGCCACCCGTAGTTGCCGCCCCGGCGGACGAGGTTGAGCTCGTCGTGCAGGTGGTCGCCGAACTCGGAGGACCAGAGCCGGCCCGCGGCGTCCCAGGCGATCCCCTCGACGTTGCGGTGGCCGTAGCTCCACACGAGCGTCCCGAACGGGTCACCCGGTGCGGGCCGCCCGCCCGGCGTCATCCGCAGGATCTTGCCGCCGAGCGACGAACGGTCCTGTGCCAGAGGGCGGTCGCCCGCCTCGCCGGTCGTCGCGTAGAGCGCGCCGTCGGGCCCGAACGCGAGGCGCCCGCCGTTGTGGTGCAGCCCGTGGGGGATGCCGTGGACGATGACGCGCGGCGTGCTCAGCTGCCGGCCCGGCGCCCGCGTCGGGTCGTAGGTGAGCGTCGCGATGCGGTTGTCGGCGGCGGTGGAGAAGTACACGAAGAGCGTCCGGTCGGCGGCGAACCGGGGGCTCACCGCGATCCCGAGCAAGCCCGCCTCGCCCTGCTGATCGACGTTCGACACGACGCCGGGCACGCGCCCGAGGAGGGTCGCGCGTCCCGAGGCCAGGTCGACGCGTCGGACGCGCCCGTCGTCCCGGGTCGTGACGAGCACCCCCGAGCGGCCGGGGAGCAGCGCCAGTCCCCACGGCACGTCGAGCCCGGTGGCCAGGGTCCGCAGCACGGTGGCCGAGCCGGTGGGTCGCCCGGCCCGCGACGTGACCGGCGGGCTCGGCGTCGCCGGGGTCGTGCGCGTCGCCGGCGTCGTCGGCGAGGGGCTGGTCGGGGACGCCGAGGACGCGGGCGCCGTCGACGTCGCGACCGAGGTGGCGGCGGTGCCCGAGCCCGCCACCGAGGAGAGGGTCCCGCCGGCGGGAGAGCCGGCCGGTGGACCGCCGCCCGAGCAGGCACCCGTGGCCAGGGCGCCGGCGAGCGTCGCGGCGCCGAGCGCACGCGTGACGGAGCGGGGTCGCGGCACGGTCTGACCTCCCCAGGCTGGTCCACCGAACCTACCCACCCCGCCTGTGGGTGCTGCCCCCTCGGGCCCACGGGCCCGTCCCGGGCCGCACGAGGTGCCGACGTCCCGCTCGACGCGGGAACAATGCCGCGTGGTGCGAAGTTGAGTCCAGTGAGCGCAAGATTTGCGAGCCCGGTTTTGACAACGACCGCCCGGCTGACGCAGATTGAGCGAGGAGCTGTCAACCACGGACCACCAGCATCAAGGAGTCACCATGGCACGTGCGGTCGGAATCGACCTCGGTACCACCAACTCGGCCGTCTCCGTCCTCGAGGGCGGCGAGCCGACGATCATCGCGAACGCCGAGGGCGGGCGGACGACCCCGTCGGTGGTCGCGTTCTCCAAGAACGGCGAGGTGCTCGTCGGCGAGGTCGCCAAGCGCCAGGCGGTGACCAACGTCGACCGGACCATCCGCTCCGTCAAGCGCCACATGGGCACCGACTGGCGGTCGCCGGAGATCGACGGCAAGACGTACACGGCGCAGGAGATCAGCGCCCGCATCCTGCAGAAGCTCAAGCGCGACGCCGAGTCCTACCTCGGTGAGACCGTCACGGACGCCGTCATCACCGTCCCCGCGTACTTCGACGACGCCGAGCGCCAGGCCACGAAGGAGGCCGGCGAGATCGCGGGCCTCAACGTCCTGCGCATCGTCAACGAGCCCACCGCCGCGGCCCTCGCCTACGGCCTCGACAAGGGCAAGGAGGACGAGCTCATCCTCGTCTTCGACCTCGGTGGCGGCACCTTCGACGTGTCCCTCCTCGAGGTCGGCAAGGACGCCGAGGACGGCTTCGCCACGATCCAGGTGCGCGCCACCAACGGCGACAACCACCTCGGTGGCGACGACTGGGACGACGTCATCGTCCAGCACCTCATCACGCAGGTGAAGAACAAGACCGGCCAGGACCTGTCCAAGGACAAGATCGCGATGCAGCGCCTCCGCGACGAGGCCGAGCGCGCCAAGAAGGAGCTGTCGACCGCGACCTCCACGAACATCTCGGCGCAGTACATCTCGATGACGCCCGAGGGCCCGATCCACCTCGACGAGACGGTGACGCGCGCCCAGTTCGAGCAGATGACCAAGCAGCTGCTCGACCGCACGAAGGCCCCGTTCCACAAGGTCATCGAGGACGCCGGCATCAAGGTGTCCGACATCGACCACGTCGTCCTCGTCGGTGGCTCGACCCGCATGCCGGCGGTGAGCAACCTCGTCAAGGAGCTGACCGCCAAGGAGCCGAACAAGGGCGTCAACCCCGACGAGGTCGTCGCGATGGGTGCCTCCCTGCAGGCCGGCGTCCTCAAGGGCGAGCGCAAGGACGTCCTGCTCATCGACGTCACGCCGCTGTCGCTCGGCATCGAGACCAAGGGCGGCCTGTTCACCAAGCTCATCGAGCGCAACACGGCCATCCCGACGAAGCGCTCGGAGATCTTCAGCACCGCCGACGACAACCAGCCGTCGGTCCTCATCCAGGTCTTCCAGGGTGAGCGCGAGATCGCCCAGCACAACAAGTCGCTCGGCACCTTCGAGCTGACCGGCATCGCGCCGGCACCGCGCGGCGTGCCGAAGATCGAGGTCACCTTCGACATCGACGCCAACGGCATCGTCAACGTCAGTGCCAAGGACCAGGGCACCGGCAAGGAGCAGAAGATGACGATCACCGGCGGCTCGGCCCTGTCCAAGGAGGAGATCGACCGCATGGTCAAGGACGCCGAGGCGCACGCCGAGGAGGACAGGCAGCGCCGGGAGCAGGCCGAGGTCCGCAACCAGGCCGAGCAGCTCGTCTTCTCGACCGAGAACTTCCTCAAGGAGTCCGGCGACAAGATCCCGGCTGACGTCAAGACGCCGGTGGAGGAGTCGCTCGCCGACCTCAAGGCCGCGATCGCCGAGGGCTCCGAGGCCACGGTCGAGGACATCAAGGCCAAGATCGAGGACCTCAACACCAAGTCCCAGGCCATGGGCCAGGCGGTCTACGCGTCGGAGCAGGCGAGCGCCGCCTCGGCCGGCGCGGCGGGCTCCGACGGCACGGGTCCGACCGGCGGCCAGTCCGGTCCGACGGGCTCCGGTGCGGCCGACGACGACGTCGTGGACGCCGAGGTCGTCGACGAGGACGAGGCAAGGGAAGCCAAGTGACCGAGTCCAACAGCACCCCGAACCCCGAGGCCGAGGCCGTGCGGCCCGGCGCCGGTGGCCCCGAGGTGACGGACGCGCAGGGTGCCGGCGGCCAGGCCGCCGCCACCCCCCGCACCGGTGGCGCCTCCGGCGCCGCCGGTGCGGCCGGCGCCGGTGCGGCCGACTCCGGTTCGCGGGGCCACCACACGTACTACGAGGGTGGTCCGGGCGCGTCGTCCGAGCCCGGCGGGGACGACGAGTTCGACCACGGAGCGGGCACCGAGCGCGCCGACGAGCGTGAGGCGCTGGAGCAGGAGGACGCGCTCGCCGCGTCCTACCTCGCCGACCTCCAGCGGCTGCAGGCCGAGTACGTCAACTACAAGAAGCGTGTCGACCGCGACCGCGACGTCATCCGCACGACCGCCGTGGGCAGCGTCGTCGAGTCGCTGCTGCCGGTCCTCGACGACATCCACATGGCGCGGCAGGCCGGCGACCTCGCCAGCGGCCCGTTCGCGGCCATCGCCGACAAGCTCGAGGCGGTCCTCGGTCGGTACGGCGTCGAGCGCCTCGGCGAGGCCGGCCAGGAGTTCGACCCGACGGTGCACGAGGCGCTCATGCACGTCGAGGCCGAGCTGCCCGACGGCGCGTCGGGCACGACCGTCGTGCAGGTGCTCCAGCCCGGCTACCGCATCGGGGACCGGGTCGTCCGCGCGGCGCGGGTGTCGGTTGCCGACCCCGCGTGAGCGCCACACCGCGCCGAGGCCCCACGCGTCGGCCGGCATCCGTGATGATGTGAGGACCGCAGGTCCCACCGAGCAGCCGCAGGAGGAGAGGCAGGTGCGCCATGGCTAGCCAGGACTGGTTCGAGAAGGACTTCTACGCGATCCTCGGCGTGCCCCAGGACGCCGACGCTGCCGCGGTCAAGAAGGCCTACCGCAAGCTGGCCCGCGACCTGCACCCGGACCACAACGTCGGCGACACCCGCGCCGAGGAGCGCTTCAAGGAGATCGGGGAGGCGTACGCCGTCCTGTCCGACCCCGAGCAGCGCCGCGAGTACGACGCCATCCGCGCCATGTCGCACGGGGGTGCTCGCTTCACCGCGGGCGGTCCCGGCGGTGGGGGCGCCGGCTTCGAGGACATCTTCTCGGCGTTCGGCGGTGCGGCCGGTCCCGGCGGCACCCGTGTCCGCTTCGGCGGCGGGGGTGCGGGCGCCGGCCAGCCGAACCTCGAGGACATCCTCGGCCAGATGTTCGGTGGCGCGGGTCCGGGTGGTGCCGGCGGCTTCGGCCAGCAGTACGGCGGGTACGGCGCGACGGCCGGTCCGCGGCCGGGCGCCGACGTCCAGGCCTCGACGACGATCGGCTTCCGCGACGCGGTGGAGGGCTCCACGGTGACGCTCTCCTCGCCCGACCTCGGCCGCATCACGGCGCGGATCCCTCCGGGCGTCAAGGACGGCCAGAAGATCCGCCTCCGGGGCAAGGGGCGCCAGGGCGAGGCCGGCGGGCCTGCGGGCGACCTCATCCTCGCCGTCTCCGTCGACAAGCACCCGGTCTTCGGCCGCGACGGCGACGACCTCACCGTCGACCTGCCCGTCACCTTCGCCGAGGCGGCGCTCGGGGCCACGGTCCCCGTGCCGACCCTCGACGGTGGGCAGGTCAAGGTGCGCATCGCGCCCGGCACGCCGAGCGGCCGGGTCCTGCGCGTCAAGGGCCGTGGCGTCCGCCGCGGCGAGCACACCGGCGACCTCCTCGCGAAGGTCCAGGTCGTCGTGCCGCAGCGCCTGACCGACGAGGCTCGCGCGGCGATCGAGACCATGGCCGCGGCCGAGGACGGCCACGACCCGAGGGCCGACCTGTTCCGCCGAGCGCGGGCCTGAGGCCGGCCGGCGACGAGAACGAGGAAGGGAGTGCCGACGATGTCACGCAGGAGCGCGCGCCCCGCCGGGCACGACGACGACGCGCCCGTCTTCGTCATCTCCGTCGCCGCCGAGCTGGCCGGCATGCACGCGCAGACGCTGCGCCAGTACGACCGCCTCGGCCTCGTCACGCCGTCGCGCACCCGCGGGGGCGGGCGGCGCTACAGCACCCGCGACGTCGAGCTGCTCCGTGAGGTGCAGCGGCTGTCGCAGGAGGGCGTGTCGCTCGCGGGCATCCAGCGCATCCTCGACCTCGAGAACCACGTCACGGCGCTGCGGTCGCGGGTCGAGGAGCTCGCCGCCGAGCTCGAGCAGACCCAGGCCGCGCTCCACGCGAGCGCGCGCTTCTTCGCCGTCGGGCCGCGCGGGGACGCCGTCCCGCTGCGGCCCGGCCAGCGCCCGCCGCGCACCCCCGCGTCGCAGGCCCTGGTCGTCTGGCGCCCGGAGCGCTGACCACCCGCCTCGCGCACGTCGTTTGGCAACGCACGGCGCAGGTGCGAGGATGACCGGGCCTCCAGCCGTGTGGGCGCGCGCTGCACCCTGCCCACGTGGAGGTCTTCCTGTTGTCCCAGCCGCACGCCCCGATGACGCCGGACGGCGGGCTCGACCGGTCCTCCACCCTCGCGGCACCCGGGCGCAGCCACCGGCTCGCCCTGCCGGACACCGAGATCGGCCGCCTCATGGCCACCACCGACTGGGCGGCCACCGGCCTCGGTCCCGTGGACGACTGGCCGGCCGAGCTCGTCGCGGTCGTGGACACCGCGCTCGCACAGCGCTTCCCCATGCTCGTGTGCTGGGGTCCCGAGCTGCTCATGGTCTACAACGACGCCTACCGGGTGCTGCTCGGTGAGGCGAAGCACCCCGCCGCGCTCGGCCTGCCGGTGCGGGACGTGTGGCCGGAGGTGTGGGACCAGATCGCGCCGCGGCTGGCCGAGGTGGCGCGCACCCGCGTCCCCTCCTGGGACGAGGACCAGCTGCTCGTCGTCGACCGGAACGGCTTCCTCGAGGAGGCCTACTTCACGTGGTCCTACAGCGTCGTCACCGGACCGGACGGCGAGGTGGCCGGCGTCCTCGACATCGCCACCGAGACCACCGGCAAGGTGCTGGCCGAGCGTCGCGCCTCGGTCGTGTCACGGCTGGGGGCGGCCCTCGCCGGTGCGGCCACCGCCGAGGACGTCGAGCGTCTCGCGCTCGAGATCATGCGTGAGAACGTCGAGGACCACGCGTCGGTCGGGCTCATCGAGGGCCCGGTAGACGGCACGAGCGCGCCGGACCCGGGCGTCCACGTCGTGCCGGTCGTCGAGCCCGGCCGGAGGCGGGCCAGCGCCTCGCTCGTCGTCACCGCCAACCTCCGGCGGCCGTGGGACGAGCAGCTGCAGGCCTACGTCGAGCTGTGCGCGTCGCACGTCGCCGCCGCGCTCGCGGGCGTGCGCCGTCTCGACGCCGGGCGGCACCGCGTGGAGGCGCTCGCCGAGCTCGACACCGCCAAGACCGTCTTCTTCGCCAACATCAGCCACGAGCTGCGCACGCCGCTGACGCTCATAGCCGGGCCGGTCGAGGACGCGCTCGGCGAGCCCGCTCTGCCGGCGGCGGTGCGCTCACACCTCGAGCTCGTCGAGCGCAACACCGACCGGCTGAAGGTCCTCGTCGACCAGCTGCTCGACCTGACCCGCATGGACGCCGGGCGGGTCGAGCCGCACCGCGTCGAGACCGACGTCGCCGAGCTCGTCCGGGGGCTGGCCGCGAGCTTCCGTCCGGCCGTGCACCGCGTGGGCCTGACCTTCACGACCGACATCCCCGACCTCGGCCGGTCTGCGTGGGTCGACCGGGACATGGTCGAGCGCATCGTGCTCAACCTGCTGTCCAACGCGTTGAAGTACACGCCCGCCGGCGGCGTGCAGGTCACCCTTCACGAGCTTCCCGAGGGCTTCGAGGTGCTGGTCACCGACTCCGGCATCGGCATCCCGACCGACGACCTCGCCACCGTCTTCGAGCGGTTCCGGCAGCTGCCCCGCACCGACGGCATCCGGTCGCGCGAGGGCGCCGGCATCGGCCTGTTCCTCGTGCGCCAGCTCGCTGAGCTGCACGGCGGCGACGCCTGGGTCGACTCGGTCGAGGGCATGGGCAGCACCTTCGGCGTCTACCTCCCCTGGGGTCGGCCGCCCGCGGGCTCCCCGCCGGCGAGCCCCTCGATCACGCCGCGCACCGTCGAGTCCTTCCTGGCCGAGGCGCACGGCTGGGACGCCGGCGCCGACGCCGTGGCGTCGGCCCCGGACGGCGTCGACACCGCGGACGACGCCGACCCCGACCCCGGCCCCGACACCGCGGACGACGCCGACCCAGCCGCCCACCGGCCGGCGCGCCCCGACGCCGGAACCGCGTCCGGGTCGGGACCCGCCTCCCGACAGCCGGGTGGGCGCCCGCTCCTGCTGCTCGCCGAGGACAACGCCGACATGCGCGCCTACCTGAGCGAGGCACTCGCGGACGACTACGAGGTCGTGGCGGCCAGGGACGGCGTCGAGGCGCTGGCGACGGCCAGGTCCCGCCGGCCGGACCTCGTCCTCGCCGACGTCATGATGCCGCGCCTCGACGGCCTCGAGCTGCTCCGGGCGGTGCGCGAGGACGACACCCTGGCCGACGTTCCCGTCGTCATGCTCACCGCTCGGGCCGGTGACGAGGCCAGCGTCACCGGCCTCGGTCGCGGCGCCGACGACTACGTCGCCAAGCCGTTCGCGATGCGGCACCTGCGGGCGCGCCTGTCGGCCAACCTCGCCCGGGCCCACGAACGCGCACGTGACGCCGCCTGGCGGCGCGCCGTCGTCGCCTCGCTGCACGAGCCGCTGTCGGTGTTCGAGCCCGACGGTCGGGTCGTGTCGCTCAACGAGGCGTTCACCCGCTCCTACGGCTGGAGCCTCGAGGACGGCCCGATCGCGCCGCCCTACCCGTGGAGCGTCGAGGGGCCGGGCACCACGACCGAGCGCATCGCGCGCATCCTGGCCTCCAGCGAGCCGGTCGAGGAGACCTTCCCCCTCGCCCGCCGCGACGGCAGCCGGGCCTGGGTCTCGACCACGTCCTCGGTCATCCCCGCCAGCGGGATGCACCCGACGCTCGTCGTCAACGTCGTGCGCGACACGACGCTGCAGCACGAGGGCGAGCAGCGCCGCGCGCGTGCGGCCGCGCTGGCCGCCGAGCTGCGCTCGGCCCAGGAGCTCGAGCAGGTGGTCTCGGCCGCGATCGCCGGCTTCAGCGTCCTGTTCGACGGCATCGCGACCGTCCAGGTGGCAGGCGGCTCGGAGGCGGAGCGGCTGTACTTCAAGCCGCAGGGCCCGACGCCGGTCGCCGACCTGCACCCGTTGACCCGCTCGGTCCTCACCACCGGCCGGCTGCCCGGTGGGTACGACGCCCGGGCCGGCGTCGCCCCGGGCATCCTCTTCGAGCCCGACGGCCCGGAGTCGCCGGTCCGCGTGTGGGTCCGGCTGCGCGCACCCCGCATCGTCTCGGCCGACGAGGAGATCGCCGGCGACCTCGTCGCCCAGCTCTTCGCCCACGCCGTCGACCGGGTCGCGGCCCGGCAGGACCGCGAGACCAAGGAGGCGCAGCTGCGCCAGGCCATCGAGAGCCATCGCGTCATCGGCCACGCCGTCGGCGTCCTCATCGAGCGCCACCGGATCACGGCGGTGCAGGGGTTCGAGACGCTGCGGCAGCACTCGCTCAACCGCAACATCAAGCTGCGCGAGCTGGCCCAGCGCGTCGTCGAGACGGGGCTGGACCCCGGCGAGGCCTGACCACCGACCGTAGACTCGGCCCGTGGAGCCCGACCGCGCTCCCCGCCGACGACGGCTGCTGGTCCGGCGCCGGCCCGCACGGCCGCCCCGACCCGACAGGGGCATCCTCTCGGCCTGTCACACACGCACGAAGTTGAGCGGAATACACTCAACTGCGGGACCGTTGTCCCGGGTGGACGGCGACCAGTCGTATCCCGGTCGTCCATCCTCACCCCCCGCTCGTCCCGCTCGTCCCGCTTCGTCACAGGAGAACGCATGGACCTTCAGCTGACCAACAAGGCTCAGGAGGCCTTCGCCCAGGCCGCGACCACCGCGACCGGCAAGCACCACCCGAACATCGAGCCGGCGCACCTGCTGCTCGCGTTGGCAGCACAGTCCGGCACCACGACCCCCGCGCTGCTCACGGCCGGGGGCTCGTCCGTCGCCGCGGCCACCACGGCCGCCGAGAAGGCCATGGCCGCGATGCCGCAGGTGAGCGGAGGTACCCAGCAGCCGCAGCTGTCGCCCACCGCGGGCCGCGTCGTCAAGCAGGCGCAGCAGTACATGACGGCGATGGGCGACACCTACGTCTCCACCGACCACCTCCTGCTCGCCGTCGCGCGCACCGGCCAGTTCGGCCTCGACGCCGACGCCATCGAGAAGGCCATCCCCGAGCTGCGCGGCGGCCGAGCGGTCACCACCGAGAACCCCGAGGGCACCTTCGAGGCCCTGGCGAAGTACGGCACCGACCTGACGGCCCTGGCCCGCGACGGCAGGCTCGACCCCGTCATCGGCCGCGACGCCGAGATCCGCCGCGTCGTGCAGGTGCTCTCGCGCCGCACGAAGAACAACCCCGTCCTCATCGGCGAGCCGGGCGTCGGCAAGACCGCCGTCGTCGAGGGCCTGGCCCAGCGCATCGTCGAGGGGGACGTGCCCGAGAGCCTGCGCGACAAGACCCTCTACAGCCTCGACCTCGGCGCGATGCTGGCCGGTGCGAAGTACCGCGGCGAGTTCGAGGAGCGCCTCAAGGCCGTCCTCGAGGAGATCAAGGGCAGCGACGGGCAGATCGTCACCTTCATCGACGAGATCCACACCGTCGTCGGCGCGGGTGCCGGCGGCGAGGGCGCCATGGACGCCGGCAACATGCTCAAGCCGATGCTCGCCCGCGGCGAGCTGCGTCTCGTCGGCGCGACGACCCTCGACGAGTACCGCCAGCACATCGAGAAGGACGCCGCGCTCGAGCGGCGCTTCCAGCAGGTCTTCGTCGGCGAGCCCTCGGTCGAGGACACCATCGCGATCCTCCGCGGCCTCAAGGAGCGCTACGAGGCGCACCACAAGGTGACCATCGCCGACTCCGCGCTCGTCGCCGCGGCGTCGCTGTCCGACCGCTACATCAGCGGCCGGCAGCTGCCCGACAAGGCCATCGACCTCATCGACGAGGCCGCCTCGCGGCTGCGCATGGAGATCGACAGCAGCCCCGTCGAGATCGACGAGCTGCGGCGCGCCGTCGACCGGCTCAAGATGGAGGAGTTCGCCCTCGAGCAGGAGACCGACCCGGCCTCGCGCGACCGCCTCGAGCGGCTGCGCCAGGACCTCGCCGACCGCACCGAGGAGCTGGCCGCCCTCAACGCGAGGTGGGAGGCCGAGAAGTCCGGGCTCAACGCGGTGGGCGACCTCAAGGCCCGCATCGACGACCTGCGCACCCAGGCCGACCGGCTCCAGCGCGAGGGTGACCTCGGCGGCGCCTCGAAGATCCTCTACGGCGACATCCCGACGCTGGAGAAGGAGCTCGCCGCAGCCCAGGAGCGCGAGGCCACGGCGACGACGTCCGACGAGGCCCCGATGGTCAAGGAGGAGGTCGGCGCCGACGACATCGCCGACGTCATCTCGGCCTGGACCGGCATCCCCGCCGGGCGCCTGCTCGAGGGCGAGTCGGAGAAGCTGCTGCACATGGAGCAGCACATCGGTGCCCGCCTCATCGGGCAGGCCGAAGCCGTGCGTGCGGTGTCCGACGCGGTCCGCCGCACGCGCGCGGGCGTCTCGGACCCCGACCGCCCGACCGGCTCCTTCCTCTTCCTCGGCCCCACCGGCGTCGGCAAGACCGAGCTGGCCAAGAGCCTGGCCGACTTCCTCTTCGACGACGAGCGCGCCATGGTGCGCATCGACATGTCGGAGTACTCCGAGCGGCACGCGGTGGCCCGGCTCATCGGCGCGCCCCCCGGCTACGTCGGCTACGAGGAGGGCGGTCAGCTCACCGAGGCCGTGCGGCGGCGTCCGTACTCGGTCGTGCTCCTCGACGAGGTCGAGAAGGCCCACCCGGAGACGTTCGACGTCCTGCTGCAGGTGCTCGACGACGGCCGCCTCACCGACGGCCAGGGCCGCACGGTCGACTTCCGCAACGTCATCCTCGTGCTGACGAGCAACCTCGGCTCGCAGTACCTCGTCGACCCGATCCTGTCGCCCGAGGAGAAGCGCAACGAGGTCATGGCGGTCGTGCGCACGGCGTTCAAGCCCGAGTTCCTCAACCGGCTCGACGAGGTCGTCGTCTTCGACGCCCTCTCGCAGGACGACCTGGCCCACATCGTCGACCTGCAGGTGCGTGCCTTCGCGGCGCGGCTCTCGGACCGCCGGATCTCGCTCGAGGTCACCGAGGCCGCCCGGCGCTGGCTGGCCGAGCGCGGGTACGACCCCGCCTACGGTGCGCGGCCGCTGCGTCGGCTCGTCCAGCGCGAGATCGGCGACCGGCTCGCCCGGAGCCTGCTGGCCGGCGACGTCCGCGACGGCCAGACGGTCACCGTCGACGTGGACCCGGCCGGGAACGAACTCGTCCTCGGCGAGCTCACGGCCCACGTCAGCTCGTGATGTCCTTGCCGGAGAACCGGGCCCACGCCAGGAGCCAGAAAACGACGGCGTAGCCGAGGTCGACCCAGAGGCCACGGGCGATGTTGTCCCAGAACGGCGGGTCGCGCAGCAGGTCACCGAAGGCGCCCCACTGGTCGACGAGCAGCCACGGGTGCAGCCACGAGATCTGCGGCACCGAGTCGGCGATCCAGGACAGGATCGTGAAGATCATGAGCGCGACGGTGGCGGCCAGCGGCTGCTCGGTCAGGGTCGAGATGAAGAGCCCGACGGCGCCGAGGGCGGCCAGCCCTGCCGCGACGTAGAGCCCGACGAGGACGACGCGCCACACCGCGGCCCAGAACGGCAGCTGCGTGCCCGACAGGGTCGTCATCGGCCCGGTGCCGAACAGGGCGATCCCGACGAGCGCGCCCGCGACCGTGACGACGGCCACGCCCCACAGGGCGCCGATGACGAGCGAGGCGTACTTGACGGCCAGCAGGCGGGTGCGGCCCACCGGGACGGTGAGCAGGTAGCGCAGCGTGCCGAGGTTCGCCTCGCCGGCCACGGAGTCGCCCGAGAGCATGGCGATGGCGAGCGGCAGGAACAGCCCCATCTCGACGCCGAGTGCGGCGAGCGGGACGAAGAGCCCGTTCGAGGTGATCGAGGACAGGAAGTCCGGCCCGCGACCGGCACGCGGTGTGGAGATCCGCACCGCGACGGCCATGAGGACCGGCACGGCCGCGAGGACGAGCAGGCCCATCTGGTTGCGACGGCGGCCGCCGATGAGCCCGAGCTCGGACCACAGCAGCCGCGGGGACAACCGCGTCGCCGGGCGGGGTCGCCGCGAGGCGGCCGGCGGGGCCGGTGCCGGGCGCGGACCGGCAGGCCCCGGCGACGGGACGGACTCAGCCACTGACATCGAAACCCTCCCCGGTCAGCGCGACGAACAGGTCCTCGAGGCTGGGGCTCGTCACGGTGAACTCGCGGACCCCGACGCCACCCTGCACGAGGGCGGCGACGATCTTCTCCGGCGCCACGCCGTCGGGGACGCCGCGCACCCCGCCGGCGACCGGCTCGACGGAGCGGACGCCCAGCTCGGCCAGGATCCGCGCGGCCTCGTCCGCCTGGTCGGTCAGGACGCGGGCGACCGGGGCCGCGCCACCCCGGACCTGCGACGTCGAGCCCTGGGCGACGAGCCGGCCCTCGCTCATGACCCCGAGGTGCGTGCACATCTGCTCGACCTCGGAGAGCAGGTGGCTCGACACGAACACCGTCGTGCCGTCCGAGGCGAGCGACGCGACGAGGTGGCGCACCTCCCGGGTTCCCTGCGGGTCCAGGCCGTTGGTCGGCTCGTCGAGGACGAGCAGCTCGCGCGGGACGAGGAGGGCCGCGGCGATGGCGAGGCGCTGGCGCATCCCGAGCGAGTACGCGCGGTACCGCTTGCCGGCCGCGGCGAGCAGGCCGACCCGGTCGAGGGCGGCATCGACACGGGAGCCGGCACTGCGGGGGTCGGCCGTGAGGTCGGCGGCGTCGAGGCGGCGCAGGTTGGCCCGGCCCGACAGGTAGGGGTGGAAGGCCGGACCCTCGACGAGGGCGCCGACCCGGGGGAGGACCTCCTGAGCCGCCCGCGGAATCGGCTGTCCCAGAAGGGTGCTCGTCCCCGACGTCGGGCGGACGAGTCCGAGCAGCATCCGGATGGTCGTCGTCTTGCCCGACCCGTTGGGCCCGAGGAACCCGTAGACCGAGCCGCGGGGCACGGCGAGGTCGATGCCGTCGACCGCCGCCGCGCCCCGGAACCGTTTGGTCAGGCCGCGGCTGGCGATCGCGAGGTCACCGGCCACGAGCGAGCCGTCCCGGGCGTCGGTCACTTCGAGGCCAGGGCGGCATAGAGGGTGTCCGGCGCCACCGCCCCGAGGGCCACCCGGCCGTCGTCGGTCACGACGGCCGAGAAGAGGGTGCCCTCGAGGACGTGACCCGAGCCCCAGGTGCCCGAGACGGCCGGCAGCGCCTTGAGGAGGGTCTGCAGCTGCGCCGCGGTGCCGGCCCCTGAGCCGGCCCCTGAGCCGGTGCCCGAGCCGGTCCCTGAGCCGGTGCCCGGCTCGGACGGCATCCTCGTGACGACGACGGTGCTCCACCCCGAGCCGACGACGCGCAGGGCGCCGGCTGCCTTGGCAGCAGCGGCGGCTCGCTCCTTCGACAGCGCCGGGTTGGTCCCCGCGATGCCCTTCGGGGCGACCGCGTCGGACTGCGTGACGGTCGTGCCGGCAGGCGGGGTGAACGAGAACTGCCGGGCCTCCGGTCTCGAGAAGTCGACGGCGGTGAAGCCGACCTCGAAGGCCGGGTTGGACAGCTTCGTCGAGTACACCTGCACCCGGAGCGGCACGTGCTTCTCCGCGTCGATGGCGATGCGCACCGACGCGATGCGGGTCGCCCGGTCCTTCGGGGTGAGGACGAGCTCGTAGGCGGAGCGACCGGCGACCGACGCGGTGCCGGACGTCGTCAACGTCGTGTCCCTGCCCATGACCGCGAGCGCCGTCGACGCGGCCTCGTCCGGGGTTCTCGGGACGCCGGCCGGCAGGCTCGCCGTCGGGTGCGGCAGGGCCGGGCGCTGGTCACCGGCGCCGAGGGTGTGGTGGACAGCCGTCTTGTCGGTGCTCGACCACAGCCAGAGGTCGCGCCCGTTGCGGATGACGTCCGACTCGCCGCTCGTACCGACGAGGGCGAGGCGCTGACGCGTCGGGCCGTCGACCCAGATGCGCCACGTGTGCGTGCCCGACAGGACCGAGGCGAGCGAACTGCCGGCCGCCCCGCCGGCTCCGCCACCCACCGGACCGCCTCCTGTGAGGCCCGGCAGCTGGGGCAGACCGAGGTCGGACGTCTGCACGACGGTTCCCGACAGGCTCGAGACGTCGGCGGACCGCACGTCGGCGAGCAGCTGCTGCGGCGTGCGCGGCGGCAGGCCCGCGTCGGCGGAGGCCGTCTGGTTGATCGTCAGCGCCGCGACGCCGATGACGCCGACGGCGGCGGCGGGCAGGCCCCAGCGCGCGGCCGGGTGGTCGGTGAAGATGCTCATGGACCCATCGTGCGCCGCCCGGACTGAGAGCCGACTGAGAGCGCGGTGGTGCGGCATCGGCCCGCTCGACGGCGCACGGCAGGTGGGGCGTGACATGGTGACGGTGTGCGGGTGCTGCTGGTGGAGGACGAGGCGCGGATGGCCGCCGCGCTGGTGCGCGGGCTCGGTGCCGAGGGCTTCGTCGTCGACCACGTCGCCGACGGCCTCGCCGGCCTGGAGGCGGCCCGGTTCGGCGGCTACGACGTCGTCGTCCTCGACATCATGCTGCCCGGGATGTCCGGCTACACCGTCGTGCGGACCCTGCGCGAGGAGGAGAACTGGGTCCCGGTCCTGCTGCTCACTGCCAAGGACGGCGAGTACGACGAGGCCGACGGGCTCGACTACGGCGCCGACGACTACCTGACCAAGCCCTTCTCGTTCGTCGTCCTCGTCGCCCGGCTCCGGGCCCTGCTGCGCCGCGACCCCGCACCGCGTCCGGTCCTCCTGCGCCGCGCCGGCGTGACGCTCGACCCGGCCACCCGACGCGTCGAGGTGGACGGCGCCGACGTGGCCCTGGCGCCGCGCGAGTTCCTCCTCCTCGAGCACCTCATGCGGGCCGACAGCGCCGTCGTGCCCAAGGACGAGCTGCTCGACCGCGTGTGGGGCGGGCTCGATGACCCCAACGTCGTCGAGGTCTACGTCGGGTACCTCCGGCGCAAGCTCGGCCGGTCGCGGATCGAGACGGTCCGCGGCGCCGGGTACCGGATGGCCCGGTGAGCACGACGGGCAGCCCCCGCCTCTCGACCGGGCCCTCGACCGGGCCCTCGACCGGGCCCTCGACCCGGTTCGCGCGGGTGGGGCTGCGCGGACGTCTCATGCTCGTCGGGCTCGTCGGGGTGGCCGGCGCGCTCGTCATCGGCGGCGTCCTGCTCTACGTCGTGCTCACCGGGTCGCTGTCCCGCTCGGTCGAGTCGGCCGCCCGCTCGAGCGCCGAACAGGTGGCGCTGCTCGTCGACGCCGGACGCGTCCCCGACCCCGTCCCGGTGTCGGGAGCGCAGGTGCTCCAGGTGCTCGACGCCCAGGGTCGCGTCGTCAGCGGCTCCGTCACCGCCGACCGGCTGACCCCGCTCGTCACCGACGACGAGCGACGGGAGGCCCTCGCCGGTGCGGCCGTCGTCGTCCCGGGCAGCCGCTCCGGCCTCTCGGGGCAGCTGCAGGTCGCGGCCGTCGCAGCAGGTCCCCAGGACGGCCGGGGCCGCGCCTACACGGTCGTCGCGGCCGCGCCGACGGCCGACATCGAGCAGAGTGCCCGGACCGTCCGCTGGCTGCTCCTCGCGATCTTCCCGCTCCTGCTGGCGGCGCTCGCGGCCATCGCCTGGCGCGTCATCGGCGCGGCGCTCGCGCCCGTCGAGGCGCTGCGGCGCGGCGCCGAACGCGTCGACGACGCGTCCTCGGAACGGGAACGGCTGCCCGTCCCGCCGACCGACGACGAGGTCAGCGCGCTCGCGACGACGCTCAACGCGATGCTCGACCGGATCGCCACCGCCCGACGCAAGCAGCGGGCCTTCGTCGCCGACGCCGCCCACGAGCTGCGCAGCCCGCTCGCGAGCATGCGGACGCAGCTCGAGGTGGCCCAGCGGCTCGGGGAGGGCGGGCGGCTGCCGGCCGAGGTCCTGCCCGACGTCGAGCGGCTCGCGACCCTCGTCGACGACCTGCTCCTGCTGGCCCGCGCGGACGACGCCGGGACCTCGGCCGCCGCGACCGGGACGACCGTCGACGTGGCCGCGCTGGCGTCCGCGCTCGCAGCGCGGTACGCGTCCGCCCGGGTACCGGTGCGGACGGCGCCCGGCCTCGCGGCTCGGCGGGTCGACGCGCGGGTCGCCGCCGAGGACCTCACCCGGGCCCTGACCAACCTCCTCGACAACGCCGTCCGCCATGCCAGGACCGCCGTCGTCCTCGACGCGTCCGCGGTGGGCCACCGCGTCGAGGTCGTCGTCGCCGACGACGGGCACGGCATCCCCGAGGCCGACCGCGAGCGGGTCTTCGACCGGTTCACCCGGCTCGACGAGGCGCGCGACCGCGACAGCGGAGGCACCGGGCTGGGCCTGGCCATCACCCGGGCCCTCGTGCGCCGTTGGGGCGGCGACGTGCGGCTCGAGGACGCCGGCCCGGGCGTCCGCGCCGTCGTCACCCTGCCGGCGGGCTCGGCCCCCACCCCCGGAGGCTGAGGAGCGGCCGTTCTCCCTCAGGCGCGGGTGCCGCGGTCGGCGGGCAGCTCGACCGTGGAGTCACCGGTCCCCGTCGACTCGTCGTGGCGGTCGTCCGTGCGTTCCGCTGTCCGGTCGCCGGGCCGCTCGTCCACCCGCCGGTCGACCGGTCCGGGCGCGACCTCGGCTCCCGTCCCGGTTGCGGCGTCGGTCCCGGTGTCGGTCCCGGCCTCGTCGGACCAGCGTGCGGTGCCCTCGGCCACGCTCCCGTCCGCTCGGCCCATGACGACGTCGGCCCGCGAGGGCACCTGCCTCTCACGCAGCTCTGCCTCCCGACTCTCGAGCTCGGCCTCACGGGTGTCGAGGCCCTCGTGCCGAGCGGCCAGCTCGCTCTCGCGGCGGCGCAGGTCCTCCTCGCGGAGCCCGGCCTCCTCGAAGCGGCGCTCGTGCTCGAGCCGGTCGGCCACCGCCCGGTCCTCCAGCTCGGCGACCCGGGACGCGTCGCGCTCCGCACGACGCGCCCGCGTCCGGCGCCGGGCCGCCGCGGCGAGCAGCGCACAGCCGAGCGCGAAGAGCAGGACGGCGATCGCGCCGTAGAGGACGAGCTCGAGGGCCGTGGCGTTGCGGGAGAAGCCCAGGGCCGTGACGGTCAGCGTCGAGGCGGTGGATCGGGCGGCGACCACCGCTGTGGCGCCGGCACCGATGCCGAGCAGGAGGAGGACGACTCCGAGGAGGGCCATGGTGTGCTCCTTCATCCGGACGTCGGGAAGGTCCCGCCGTCGAGGTCCATCGACCCTAGCCATACCCGCATTCGCCCGCGGCGCCGTGGCGCCGGGCCCCACCACCGGCACCCGTTAGCCTGACGCGCATGCGCGTCACCCGAAGGATCGCCGCCGCCGTGCTGTCCGGCCTCTGCATCATCACGGCCGCCTCGTGCTCGAGCGGGAGCCCGGGCCCCGGACCCGCGCAGACGTCGCTGACGCCGGCCCAGCGCCTGGCCGCCGCCAAGAGCCAGGTCGACGCCGCGACGTCGGTGCACCTGGCCCTGACGAGCTCGGGGGTGCCCGACGGCTCGAGCGGCATCGTGTCCGCCGACGGATGGGGCACCCACCCACCGGCGTTCAAGGGCACCTTCAAGGTGGCGCTCAGGGGCATCCAGGCCGACGCCGAGATCACGTCGGTCGGTGGCGAGGTCTACGCCAAGCTGCCGCTCGTGCCCGGCACCAACAAGATCGACCCCAGGACGTTCGGCCTGCCCGACCCCGCCACCCTCTTCTCGCCCGACCACGGCCTGACGACGCTGCTGACGAAGACGCAGACGCCGCGCGTCGGCACGCAGGTACGTCGGGGCGCCGAGGTGCTGACGACGATCACCGGCACGCTGCCCGGCGCGTCGGTCGTCGACCTGTTCCTCATCGGCGACCGCTCCGGCAGCTACGAGGTGTCCTACGGCCTGACCGACGGACAGCAGCTGCGGACCGTCGGCCTCACCGGAGCCTTCTTCGGGTCCGGGACGCGCTCGACGTACACGCTGGCGCTCGACAGGTACGGCCAGCCCGTCACCATCACCAGGCCCTGAGGGTCGACGGTGACCTGCCCGTGACGCATCAGCCGACCCGTGAGACGCCGGGCCCGGTCGGCGCACCGCCCCGCCACCGGCTCGGCCTCCTCGCCGTGGCGTCGACGGCGGTCGCGCTGGCGGCGGCCGACACGTACGTCGTCGTGCTGGCGCTGACCGACATGATGGCCGGAGTCGGCATCGGCATCGACGCCCTGCAGCGGGCCACGCCGATCATCTCCGGGTTCCTCCTGGGCTACGTCGCGGTGCTCCCGCTCATCGGCCGACTGTCCGACGTGCTGGACCGGCGCCGCATCCTGCTCGGCTGCCTCGTCGTCTTCGTCGTCGGCTCGGCCGTCACGGCGCTCGCGACCGAGATGCCGGTGCTCGTGACCGGACGGGTCCTGCAGGGGGTCGGCGGCGGCGGCCTCGTGCCGGCCACGCTGGCGCTCGTGGCGGACCTCTGGCCCGCGGACCGACGCGGCACCCCGCTCGGGGTCGTCGGGGCGGTGCAGGAGCTCGGCTCGGTCCTCGGGCCGGTGGTCGGTGCCGTCATCCTCACCTGGCAGGGCTGGCGGGCGATCTTCTGGGCCAACGTCGTCGCGGGGCTGCTGCTGCACCTCGTGCTCCGGCTGCTCGGTCGCGCGAGCCCAGGAAGCGCAGGAAGCGCGAGGAGCGCGAGGAGCGCGAGGAGCGCGGGGAGCGCGGGAGGCTCCCGGGGCAGTGTGCGGGCGCCCTCTCGAACGGGCCGCCGCGTCGCCACCGGCGTCGCGGCGGTCACCGCCGTCCTCGGCCTCGCCACGGTGTGGCTGGCGCTCGCGGCGCCGGAGCCACTCGTCACGGACGTGCGGCTGGGCCTGCCCTTCGTGCCGTTCGCCGGCACGTCGAAGGTGCTGACGCCCGTCGGCGTCACCGGGCTCGGGCTGCTCGTGGTCACCGCTCTGGTGACCGCCCCGCGGTGGTGGCCCGTGCTGCGTCGGGCCGACCTCCTCGGGGCGGGGCTCGTCGCGGTGGCGCTCGGCAGCCTCGTGCTCACCTTCGCATCGTCCGACCCGGAGAAGGAGGTCGTCGGCCCGCTCGGCTACCGCCTCCTGCCCGTCGGCGCGCTCGCCCTCGTGCTCCTCGCGGTGTGGCACCGCGTGGCCCCCGACCCGCTGGTGCCACGCGGCGTCCTCGGCCCGCGTGGCCTGCGCGCCTACGTCGTCAGTCTCCTCGTCGGGGCCGCGCTCGTCGCCGTCGTCGTCGACGTCCCGCTGCTGGCCCGCCTCACCGACGAGTACGACGAGACGGGTGCGGCACTCGTCCTCGTCCGCTTCCTCCTCGCGGTCCCGGTCGGCGCGCTCCTCGGCGGCTGGTCGCTGCGCCGCCTCGGCGACGGCGCCGTCGCGGCGTCCGGCCTCGCGCTCGCGGCCCTGGGGATGGTCCTCATGTCCCGCTGGACCCTGGAGTCGGTCGTCGAGACCCTCCCGACGACCCTCGTGCTCGTGCTCGTCGGGCTCGGCGTCGGCCTGGCCCTCGCGCCCGTCAACGACGCCGCGCTCGCCGACGCACCACCCGACGCGCACGGCGTCGCCGGCTCGCTCGTCGTCGTGGCCCGGATGGTCGGCATGGTCGTGGGGCTGGCGCTGCTCACCTCGATCGGGCTGGCCCGCTACTTCGAGGCGGTGCGCCACCTGCCCGACCCGCTCGACACCGACGCCCTGCTCGCGGCCGGTGTCGTCCAGGTGCAGACGGTGTTCCTCGGCGGTGCCGTGGCCGCCGGGTGCGCGGCGGTCGTCGCGACGACGCTCGGCACGCCACGCACGCGTGCCCGGTCCGCCACGGCGGCCGACCCGCGGCCGGTCGGGCTCTGACGGCGCGAGGCGCCGAGCCTCCGGGCCTCCAGGTCGGCCCGGGTCTGCCGCAGGCGTCCGGGGGCGTACGGGACGGTACCGCGGTCAGGCGGAGGCAGGACGGGCGCGCACCTCGGCCAGCAGGTCGCGCACCTCGTCGGCGAGGACGTCGCTCGCCTCCCACGGCAGCATGTGGCCCGCCCCGGGCAGCTCGGTGAACGTCGCGTGAGGCAGGGTGACGCGCAGCGCGTGGACCCGCGCGACCGGCACGAGCGGGTCGAGGCGACCGGCGACGATGCCGACCCGGATGCGCTCGAGGCCGAGCAGGCCGCCCCGCTGGTCGGCCGTGAGCAGCGCACCGTAGAAGGCTGCGAACATCGCCGGCTTCATGGCGGCGACGTGGGCCCGGGCGCTCTCGACGGCCACCGGGTCGGCACCCTCACCGAAGAGGCCGCCGACCCGGGCCCGGATGCGCCCGGCGGCACCCGGCGGCAACGGGAGCCCGCGAGCGGCGAGCCGCATGACGGCAGCCTCGCCGGGCCGTTCGCCGAGGGCGACGCCCGCGGACGCCGTGGCGACGAGGAGCGCGGCACGCACCCGCGGGCCGAAGAGGTCCGGGCGCTGCCCGGCGAGCGCCATGACGGTCATGCCGCCCATCGAGTGGCCGGCGAGCACGACGGGTGACGGCGGTGGCACGACCGCGCGCAGCACGACATCGAGGTCGCGTGCGGTGTGCTCCACGGACAGGGACGCGAGCTCGGCCCGTCGCAGTCCGATCGTCGAGCGACCGTGCCCGCGCTGGTCCCACAGCACGATGCGCACCGGGGTGTCGCCGAGCGCCTCGACGACCGGCAGCCAGCTCTCGTGGTGGACGGCCCAGCCGTGCGTCAGCACCACCGTCGGTGCGTCCGGGGGGAGGTCCGGGTCGGCATGGGTGTGGACGGACAGGACGGCGCCGTCGGGGGTGACGATGCCGCGGCGGTCGTGGCGCCTCACGCCTGCGTACCCGTCGCGTCCGACGCGCCGGCCGCGGGACCCGCCACACCGTCGTCGGCCACCTCGAAGACGACGGGGGCGTGGTCGGACGCGCCCTTGCCCTTGCGCTCCTCCCGGTCGATGGCGGCACCGACGACGCGGCGGGCGAGGCCGGGTGAGCACAGCGCGAAGTCGATGCGCATGCCCTGCCGCTTGGGGAACCGCAGCTGCGTGTAGTCCCAGTACGTGAAGGTGCCGGGCTCGGAGGTGTGCGGGCGGACGACGTCGGTGAACCCCGCGTCGACGACACCCTGGAAGGCCGCCCGCTCACCCGGCGACGTGTGGGTCCGGTGGGCGTAGTACTCGACGCTCCACACGTCGGCGTCCGTCGGCGCGATGTTCCAGTCGCCGAGCAGGGCGATCTGCGCGTCCGGGTCGGCGGCCAGCCATCCTCGCCCCGTGCGCGCCAGGGCCGCGAGCCAGTCGAGCTTGTACGTCAGGTGCGGGTCGGCGAGCGAGCGCCCGTTCGGGATGTACAGCGACCAGACGCGGACCCCACCGCACGTCGCCCCGATGGCGCGGGCCTCCGGCGCCACGGGCTCGCCCCAGCCGGGCATGCCGTCGAAACCGACCGTGACGTCCTCCAGGCCGACCCGGGAGACGATCGCGACGCCGTTCCACTGGTTGAGCCCGTGGTGCGCCACCTCGTAGCCTCGCGCGGCGAAGCGCTCGAACGGGAACTGGTCCTCACGCGCCTTCGTCTCCTGGATCGCGAGCACGTCGACGCCGGTGCGGTCCAGCCACGCCTCGACCCGGTCGATGCGGGATCGGATCGAGTTGACGTTCCACGTGGCGACTCGCATGGTCGGACACCCTAGAGGGACAAGGAGCCCGCGTGCTGCCTAGGGTGTGCCGCATGACCGAGCCCACCCCCGCCGAGGCAGCCCCCGGCCCGCCCGACGCCTCGCACCGGAGGCGCCCGACCGCCCTCGTCACGGGCGCGAGCGCCGGCATCGGCCGCGAGTTCGCGGTGCAGCTGGCCGGGCGCGGGCACGACCTCGTCCTCGTCGCGCGCGACACCGCCCGGCTCGAGGAGCTCGCGGCGGCGCTGCGCCGCACCGGGTCGGACGTCGAGGTGCTCACCGCCGACCTGTCGGACCGGGAGGCGCTCCAGCGCGTGGCCGACCGGCTCTCGGACCCGGCGCGGCCGGTCGACCTCCTCGTCAACAACGCGGGCTACGGGCTGCGTGGGCGGTTCCTGCGCAACGACCTCGCCGACGAGGAGCGGATGTTCGACGTGCTGACCCGGGCCGTCCTCGTCCTGTCGCACGCGGGCGCCCGGGCGATGGTCGAGCGCGGCCACGGTGCGGTGGTCAACGTGTCCTCGGTGGCGGGGTGGCTCGCCTCGGGCACGTACTCGGCGGCCAAGTCGTGGGTCACGGTGTTCACCGAGGGCCTCGCCGGCGACCTCGCCGGCACCGGGGTCACCGCAACGGCGCTGTGCCCGGGGTTCACGAGCACCGAGTTCCAGCAGCGGGCCGGGATCTCCAGCCCGGGTCCCCGCTTCCTGTGGCTGGACCCGCACCGGCTCGTCGCCGACTGCCTCGAGGACGTCGCCCACGGACGCGTCGTGTCGGTGCCGGGCCTGCAGTACAAGGCGGTCTCGACGCTGCTGCGCGTCCTGCCGCGCCCGCTCGTGCGCGGCCGGCTGCGCAGCACCCGGCTGCCGAGCCGTCGCGGCGACTGAACCCCGACGCCGGGCCGTCGCGAGGACCCCTACCATCGGGGGCGTGACCGAGACGCCCGACACCGCCACCGCCCGCGCCCGCCTCCTCGAGATCATCAAGGACAAGGCCATCGTCCACGGACGCGTCACGCTGTCCTCGGGCAAGGAGGCCGACTACTACGTCGACCTGCGCCGCATATCGCTCGACGGCGAGGCAGCGCCCCTCGTCGGCATCGTCATGCGCGACCTCGTCAAGGACCTCTCGTTCGACGCGGTCGGTGGCCTGACGCTCGGCGCCGACCCGGTCGCCACCTCGATGCTCCACGCCGCCGCGAGCGCGGGGGAGCGGCTCGACGCCTTCGTCGTGCGCAAGGCGGGTAAGGCCCACGGCCTCCAGCAGCGCATCGAGGGCCCGTCGGTCAAGGGCCGCGACGTCCTCGTCGTCGAGGACACGACGACGACCGGTGCCTCCCCGCTCGAGGCAGTCAAGGCCGTCCGCGAGGACGGCGGCAACCCCGTGGCGGTGGCCACGATCGCCGACCGCGCCACCGGCGCCGGCGAGCGCATCACCGACGAGGCCGGTGTCGAGTACCGCTTCGTCTACACCCTCGAGGACCTCGGACTCGCCTGAGCCGTAGGTCCGGCGAGATGGCGCTGGACTGACGCCTCACGCGTCGGGTGGCGCGGGCGCCCCGACCTGGACGGGGTACCCGCGCCGTAGCGCGTCGAGGCTCGAGGGCGGCGTGAGGACGACGGCGGTACCGAGCGCCGGGCGCGGGACCGGGTCACCGTAGGTGTTGGTCGCCAGCCACGGGACGACCGTGGGTCCGGCGACGCGGGCCGGGCCGGTGTCGAGCAGGACGAACGCGCCGTCGGGCAGGTCGGCCCAGGCGGCGGCGTGCATCCGCCGGGTGCGGTGGCGGGAGTCCCAGCGCTCCTCGTGGAGCAGGCGGTCCAGCTCGGGCGCGGCGAGCCGCCCGACCCCCAGCGCCTCGGCCACGAGGTCGCGGAACCGCACGTAGTCGCCGCGCCGGCACTCGGCACACGGTCGGTGCCCGGCCGCGAGCGCCACGGCCTCGTCGAGGAAGAACAGCGGGGTGTAGCGACCCGGGTGCCACTGGTCGACGCGCCGGTCGCGGAAGGCCAGGACGCACGTGATCCAGGCCCGGCCGACGTGGTGCCTGCGCACCTGCCTCGTGCCCGTGCCCTCGTGCAGCCGCCCCCGGTTGCCCATCCACGCCCCGCGGCCCGGGACGGCGACGACGTCACCGAGCGGCGTCACGCGGTTGGCGGCCGGACCGGGCGTCGGCCCGCCCCCGACCTCGCTCACCCCAGCACCTCGAGGTGGATGTCGGCCGGGTCGCCCTCGTCGAGCCCCTCGGCCCGGCGGACCGCCTGCTTCATCGGCAGCACGTACCCGCCGCGGGACGCGATCGGGAACACCGACGTGGCCCACGTGGACCGGCCGACCGTGACGCGCACCCGCACCGACCCGAACCCGCGCGGGGGACGTGGGCGCTCGCGGACCAGCTCGGACTCGTCGGGCGGGACGGTGACGAAGAACCAGCCCGACTGCGCGTCCCACCGCCACAGCTCGGCGGTGAAGTCGAAGGCGAGCGGCACGTCCTCCATGGGACAACGGTACGAAGCCGCACCGACAGCGCCGGAGGGAGCCCGGCCGGGTCGGACGGCGTCGGAGCGCCGGTCCCCTGGGCAGGGGCGTCGCCGCGCAGCCCCCGGCGGGCGGGACCCGCCGGTCTAGGATCGGTGCCACCACTCGGACCCTGCTGCACCCCTGCTGAACCCTGACGCCACGCACACGCCTACGGGGAGACCCCATGATCATCGTCTGGATCCTGCTCGCGCTCGTCGTGCTCCTCGTCGTCTGGGGTGTCGTCAGCTACAACGGCCTGATCCGCCTGCGCAACCGGGTCGAGGAGGGCTGGCGGCAGATCGACGTCGAGCTCAAGCGTCGCCACGACCTCATCCCCAACCTCGTCGAGACGGTCAAGGGCTACGCCGCCCACGAGCGCGGCACCCTCGAGGAGGTCATGCGGGCCCGCTCGGCGGCGATGTCCGGCTCGCCGTCGCCGGCGCAGGCCGCCCAGGCCGAGGGTGCGCTGAGCCAGGCGCTCGGGCGCCTCATCGCCGTCGCGGAGGCCTACCCCGACCTCAAGGCGAACCAGAACTTCCTCGCGCTCCAGCAGGAGCTGTCGAGCACCGAGGACCGCATCGCCTCTTCTCGCCGGTACTACAACGCCCTCGTGCGTGACCTCAACACCAAGGTCGAGAGCATCCCCTCGAACATCGTCGCGGGCATGGGCGGCGTCAAGCGCGCCGAGTACTTCGAGACACCGGCCGGCGAGGCGGCCGTCCCCAGCGTCACGTTCGGCGACCAGGCACCCGGCACCTTCGGGTCGGCACCGGCCGGCCCGGGCGCGGCCACCGTCGGCGGGTCCACGCAGCCGGGCGCGGTCGGTGGGCCCTCGACCCAGCCGGGTCCGGCCCTCCCGCAGGCCGACGCGCCCGCCGACCTCGGCGCGCCCGACCCCAGCATCGACCGCACCCGACCCGACGCGTGACCGACGCGTGAGCGACGCCGGACCGACGCCTGACCGACGGACCGACGCGTGAGCCGCGTCCCCCGCAGCCGTGGCTGCCGTCCGGGCCCTCAGCCCTTGACGTAGGACAGCTTCTCGCTGACGAGGCCGTCGCGCAGCCGCACGACGTCGACGCCGCGCACGTGACCGGGCGAGCCGTCGGCCTCCACCCAGTCGAAACGCCACCGCAGCACCCCGCGGTCCCCGGCGACGAACGACTCCTCCTCGGTGAACCGGGGGTCGCGCGTGCCCGCGAAGAGGTCCTCCCAGACCGCGCGCACCGCGTCGGCGCCCTCGTGCCGCACCCCGTCCGGCGCAGGCCCGGTGGCCTCGAAGACGCAGTCGTCCGTCATCCGCGCCATGATCGCGTCGACGTCCCCACGGCCGAACGCCGCCACGAACGCCGCGAAGGCGGCGTGCGCCGCGCCCCACGAGGCGTCCCGGCCGAACCGGGCCAGCAGGTCCGCGCCGGCGTCACCGGTCATGCCGCGTCGGCCGGCGACGGCCCCCACGGAGCGGTACAGCTCCTCGCGGTCGTCGAACCACGACGCCACCGCGGTGACGAGTGAGGGGTCGAGGCCGGTGTCGCCATCGGTCGCGGCCGCGAGGTCCCAGCCGTGCACGACGTGGTCGGCGAGCAGCTGGCGGACGTACTCCTCCATCGACTCGGTGCCGTACGAGAGGTGGACGGTGCCGTGGCTCGGCAGCGTCCGCTCGACCGTCGAGAGCGCCTCCTGCGCCGCCCGGGTCGACGCCCCGGCACCGTCGGCGCCGAGGACGTCACCGTCGAACCGGCCGCCGACCTCCTCGAGGGTCGCGCCCTCCATGAGCGGCACGGTCCACAGGTCCTCGCCGGTCACGTGGTTGACGAGGTCGCGCACCGTCCACGCCGAGCACGGCGTCGGTCGGTCCCAGTCGTCCTCCGCCAGCTCGGCCACCCGGTCGGTCCACCCCCGGACGCTGGCGCGGTAGAGGGTCCACAGGTCGGGCGGTTCCGGCCCGGCCGGGTCGTGCGGCTCGTCCGGGCGTGCGGCCCGGTCCGTCGTCTCGGTGTCCACGTCGGCCTCCGTCCACCCCTGCACCGACCAGTGTGCTCCGGTCGGCGACGCGGTGTCCCGGCTTCACCGGAACGTCCCCGACGCGTCGTGGACGTGGGGGCGGCTGACCGGCTCAGGCGCGCGGTTCGCCGCGGAGGCGCTCCTCGCCGCTCGCGTCGCTGATCTCCGCAGCGACCTCGCGGGCCTCGCGACGGTGCCTGACGACCTCGATGACCATGGGGATGACCGACACGAGGACGACGAGGAGGATGGCGTACTCGATGTTCTTCGTCAGGTCCGGGAAGACCTGGCCGAGGAAGTAGCCGAGCAGGGTCACGCTGACGACCCACGCCACGGCACCGATCGCGCTCCAGCCGAAGAACCGCTGGCGGTGCATCCGGCCGATGCCGGCCACGACGGTGATGAAGGTCCGCACGATGGGGACGAACCGGCCGAGGACGAGGGCGCGGTTGCCGTACTTGTCGAAGAACGCGTTGGTCTTGTCGAAGTTCGCGGTGTTGATGAACCGCCCCTGCCGTCCGTAGAGCGGACGTCCGACGGCCCGGCCGATCTCGTAGCCGGCGACGTTGCCGAGGAACGCCGCGACGGTGAGGGCCGCCATCGCGACGAAGAGGTTGAGGTCGACCTGCTGCGTCGCGATGAACAGGCCGATGGCGAACAGGAGCGAGTCGCCGGGCAGGATCGGGAAGAGCAGGCCGCACTCGATGAAGACGATGACGAGGGCGATGACGAAGAACGCACCCTGGTACTGGTCCAGCAGGTACGTCGGGTCCATCCACTTGGGGCCGAGTGCCGGGACGGCGGCGAGTGCGTGCATGCGCCAAGGGTAGGCGGTGTGGCCGCGAGGTCCTTCCCCGTGTCGGCCGTGCCGCGCTCCGGTCTCGATGCGGTATCGAAGTGCGGCTCCGGGTTCCGGTCCCGTCGACGGGCGGGTGAACATGGGCTCGGGAGCGAGGGAGGAGGACCGGCGCGGCGCTGGTCGCCGGGCCGCGAGGCCCGCGACGATGCCCGCACCGGCCTTCTCCCGTCGAGCCCGCGCCGCCGACGCCCGTACACTCGGCGCGTGCCCGCCGAGCCCGCCGAACCCGCTGCGCTCACCGAGACCGCGGAGACCGCCGTGGCCGCGGGGACCGCCAAGGCAGCGGAGACCGCCAAGACCACCGGGACGGTGGGCGTCGGTCCGTGGGTGGGGACGTGGCCGGTCGGGCAGCACTGGGACCCCGAGCTGCTCGCGCACGGTGACCGCCGCAACGTCGTCGACGCGTACCGGTACTGGCGGCACGAGGCGATCGTCGCGGACCTCGACGCCAGGCGGCACGACTTCCACGTCGCCGTCGAGAACTGGGGCCACGACTTCAACATCGGTTCGGTCATCCGCACCGCGAATGCCATGGGCGCCAAGGCGTTCCACATCGTGGGGCGACGACGCTGGAACCGTCGGGGTGCCATGGTCACCGACCGCTACCAGCACGAGCACCACCACCCCGACGCCGCCGGGCTGGCCGGGTGGGCGCGCGAGGCGGGCCTCGTCCTCGTCGGCGTGGACAACCTGCCCGGGTCGCTGCCGATCGAGACCTACGAGCTGCCGCGCGGCTGCGTCCTCGTCTTCGGCCAGGAGGGGCCGGGACTGTCCGGACCGATGCGGGCCGCCTGCGACGTGGTCCTGCACATCGAGCAGTTCGGCTCGACGCGGTCGATCAATGCCGGCGCCGCCGCCGCGGTGGCGATGCACGCCTGGGTCCGCCGCCACGTCTTCGACCAGCGCCCCACCCCCGACGCCCCGATCCCGGCGACCCC
>NZ_JBPGXG010000008.1:0-55029 GCF_056755255.1 Monashia sp. HAY1-5C
CCCCCCCCCCCCCCCCAAAGCAAAAGACGGCACACTAGATGTAGCTCCGTCTCGTGGGCTCGGAGATGTGTATAAGAGACAGCCACGTGAGCGACAGCAACTTCGGTCCCCCTCCGCGCAACTTCGACGACGACGACGCCGGCCCACCGCGGCGCCCGGACGGCGCGGCACTGCCGCCCGCGCGGCGCCCCCTGGTCACGGCGCTCGTCGTCGCGGGCGCCCTCGTCGTCGTCCTGGCCATCGCGGCCCAGTTCTGGACCGAGGTGCTCTGGTACCAGTCGGTCTCCTTCTCCTCGGTCTTCACGACCCAGCTCGTCACCAAGACCGTCCTCGGCGTCGTCGGCGGCCTGCTCACGGCCGCGGTCGTGTGGTCGAGCATCCACATCGCCTTCCGAACCCGACCCATCTACGCGCCGTCACCCGACACGCAGGCCATGGAGCACTACCGGCAGCTCGTCGAGCCGATGCGCCGCACCGCCACGGTCGCCGCGCCGCTCGCCATCGGCCTGTTCGCCGGTCTGTCGGCAGCGACGCAGTGGGACACCTTCCTCCTGTGGCGCAACGGAACCCCCTTCGGCAGCCAGGACCCCGAGTTCCACCTCGACGTCGGCTTCTTCGTCTTCGACCTGCCGTGGATCAACTTCGTCATCGCCTTCCTGACGATGATCCTCGTCATCGGCTTCATCACCGCGGCCTTCACGCACTACCTCTACGGGGGCATCGTCGCGAGCCAGAAGATGCGCTCGACGCAGGCGGCCCGCGTCCACCTGTCCGTCATCACCGCGGTCCTCGTCCTCGTGCGCGGCGTCGCGTTCTGGGTCGACCGGTACAACCTCGCGACGGCGCAGTCGACGAAGATCACCGGCATCCAGTACACCCAGGCGCACGCCGACATCCCGACCAAGGGCATCCTCGCGCTCGCGGCCGTCATGTGCGCCCTGATGTTCCTCACGGTCATCTGGACCCGGTCCTGGCGCCTGCCCCTTGTCGGCGTCGCCGTGCTCGCCGTCATCGTCGTCGCCGTCGGCGGCATCTACCCGGCGCTCATCCAGTCGCTCAAGGTGCGCCCCTCGGAGAAGTCGCTCGAGGTGCCGTACATCCAGCGCAACATCGACGCCACCCAGGCCGCATACGGCTTCGACAAGATCAAGGTCGAGGCGTACGACACGAAGACGGTCGCAGCCCCCGGCCAGCTGCGCGGTGACGCCGCGACGGTTCCCGGCATCCGCCTCATCGACCCGAACATCGTCAGCCCGACCTTCAAACAGCTCGAGGCGAGCAAGGGCTACTACCAGTTCGCCGACGTCCTCGACGTGGACCGCTACCGGCTCGACGACAAGCTGCAGGACACCGTCATCGCGGCCCGAGAGCTGGACCTCAACGGCGTGCCCGACCTGCAGCGGAACTGGCTCAACGACCACACCGTGTACACCCACGGCTACGGCGTCGTCGCGGCGAAGGGCAACACCCGCGACTCGGACGGCGAGCCGACCTTCTTCGAGTCGCAGATCGGCACCGAGGGCGCGCTCGGCAAGTACGAGCCGCGCATCTACTTCGGCGAGTACTCGCCCGACTACTCGATCGTCGGCGGCGGCAAGAAGGAGTTCGACTACCCGGACCCCAAGGGCACCGGCCAGATCACCTACGCCTACCAGGGCACGGGCGGCGTCCAGCTCGACGCGCTCCGCCGCCTCGCGTACGCCGTCAAGTACCGGGAGATCAACTTCCTCCTGTCCGACGCCGTGACCAACGACTCGCGCATCCTCGACTACCGGACGCCGCGGGAGCGGGTGCAGCGCGTCGCGCCGTGGCTGACCCTCGACGGCAACGCCTACCCCGCGGTCGTCGACGGCCGCGTCCTGTGGATCCTCGACGGCTACACCACCTCGGCGAACTACCCGTACTCGGAGATGACGACGCTCGACACGGCCACCGAGGACGCCGTCACCAGCACGCGCACCGCGGTCCGCGCCGTGCAGGGCGGCCAGGTCAACTACGTCCGCAACTCGGTCAAGGCCACCGTCGACGCGTACGACGGCTCCGTGACGCTCTACCAGTGGGACGACCAGGACCCGGTGCTCAAGGCCTGGATGTCGATCTTCCCCGGTGTCGTCAAGCCGATGTCGGACATCAAGGGCTCGCTCATGGAGCACCTGCGCTACCCGGAGGACCTCTTCAAGGTCCAGCGCCAGCTGCTGCAGAGGTACCACGACAAGGACGCCAACTCCTTCTACGGCGGCCAGAACTTCTGGCGGGTGCCGGACGACCCGACGCAGTCCGGCGGGGACCTCATCCAGCCGCCGTACTACCTCTCGCTCGCGATGCCGGGCCAGAGCTCGCCGGCCTTCTCGTTGACCTCGACGTTCATGCCGACGGGTGACCGCAACGTCCTGTCCGGCTTCCTCGCCGTCGACGGCGACGCCGGCAACCAGGACGGCAGACGCTCGCAGAACTACGGCACGATGCGGCTGCTCGAGATGGGCGGTGGCAACGTCAGCGGTCCGGGCCAGGTCTACAACGACATGCGAACGTCGAGCACGACGTCGAACGACGCGTCGCTCGGTCGGCAGCTGACCCTCGCCCAGTTCATCTCGACGACGAGCAGCAACGGCGCCAACGTCATCTTCGGCAACCAGCTGACCCTGCCCGTGGGCGGCGGCCTGCTCTACGTCCAGCCGATCTACGTGCAGGCGGCCCGGGCGAGCGGAAGCGGATCCTTCCCGAAGCTCAACGCGGTCGCCGTGGCGTTCGGCGGCAAGATCGCGTGGGCGGGCTCCCTCGACGCGGCGCTCAACGACCTCTTCGGCGGCGAGTCCGGGGCCTCGGCCGGGGACACGGGGACCGGCACGCCCTCGACGCCGGGGGCCGGTGGCCCCGGTGGCACCGGAGGCACCCCGACCCCGACGGGCACGAGCACCTCCACGCCGAGCCCGACGACGACACGGCCCGCCCCGCCGGGCACCCCGAACGCGGGCGCCCTCGCTCAGGCCCTCAAGGACGCCGAGGCGGCCTATGCCGAGGGCGAGGCGGCGCTCAAGCGTGGCGACTTCGCCGCGTACGGTCAGGCCCAGGCCCGCCTCAAGCAGGCCCTCGAGCGCGCCGTGGCCGCGTCGCCGCAGGGCACGGCGACGACGCGTCCCTGAGCGGACGCGTCGACGCCCGTCGGCGTCGTGATCGAAAACGACTGGGGCAGTGGCTGATTCGGCTGCCGCCCCAGTCGTCACCCCGACGACGACACCGCTGCGGGCAGTCGTGGAGGCTGTGCACACCCGGGTCGACAGGGCCGATTTGGTCTTTCCCGGGGGCGTCGTCTAGGGTTGAGACATACCGACGCGGGGTGGAGCAGCTCGGTAGCTCGCCGGGCTCATAACCCGGAGGTCGCAGGTTCAAATCCTGCCCCCGCTACACAGGCCCTCCTGGCAGGAGGGCACCGGAAACCCTCGAACCCTCGGGTTCGGGGGTTTTCGTCGTTCCGGGGTCGGTGCTGCCGGCGGTCGCCCCGAGCCCGGTGAAGGGGTATGTACCAGCACGAGCCGCCGGTGCCTCCGGCCACGGCTCGCCGTGGGGCACGCCCGGGCCTGGGCCGCCCCGACACCTGCCCTGAGTCGAGAGGACCTGACGTGCTACCGGGAAACCAGGAGTCGCACTGGATCGCCACCGTGCCGCCCGGCACGCCGTACCCCGTGCTGACCGAGGACGTCACGGTCGACGTCGTCGTGGTGGGGGCCGGCGTGGCGGGCATCAGCACGGCCTGGGAGCTGACCCGCGCGGGGCTCACGGTGGCGCTGCTGGACGCCGACCGGGTCGCGGCCGGCGTCACCGGGTACACGACGGCCAAGCTCTCGGCCCAGCACACCCTCATCTACGACCACCTGACCAGGCACCTCGGCGACGAGGCCGCGGCTCGCTACGCCGCGTCGCAGCAAGAGGCGATCGAGCACGTGGCGCAGGTCGCGGCCGAGCTGGGCATCGCGTGCGAGCTAGAGCGCTGCCCCGCCTACGTCTACGTCGAGGACCCGGCCCAGGTGGACGCGCTGAGGGCCGAGGCGGACGCGGCCGGTCGGGCCGGGCTGCCGGCCACCTTCACCACCGACACACCTCTGCCCTTCACCGTGGCCGGCGCCGTGCGCGTCGACGGGCAGGCGCAGTTCCACCCCCGCAAGTACCTGCTCGGCCTCGTCGAGGACATGGTCGCCCGGGGAGCGCAGGTCCACGAGCGGTCGCGGGTCGTCGAGCTCACCGAGGGCTCCCCGTGCCGGGTCGTGACCGAGCAGGGCGCCACCGTCACGGCTCGCCACGTGGTCGTGACGACCAACTACCCGGTCTTCGACCGCGCCCTGCTGTTCTCCCGGCTCTCCGTCCGGCGTGAGCTGGTCGTGGCCGCCGCCGTACAGCCCGACGTGGTCCCCGAGGGTCTGTTTATCACCTCCGAGCAGAACACGCGGTCGCTGCGCAGCGCCCCCTGGCACGACGGTCGGCGGCTGCTCATCGTCACCGGCGAACACTTCACACCGGGGGACGGCGACGTCACCCGCCTGTGGCAGGAGCTCCTCGACTGGACCCGGGGACAGTTCCCCACCGCCGACGTCGTCTACCGCTGGGCAGCCCAGGACGCCACCTCGCTGGACAGGGTGCCCTACATCGGGCCGTTCCACCTGGGCGCGCAGAACACCTGGGTCGCAACGGGCTTCGGCGGGTGGGGCATGGCCAGCGGCGTCCTGGCCGGCCGGCTGCTCACCGACCTGGTCTGCGAGCGCGACAACCCGTGGGCCTCGCTGTACGACCCCCGTCGCCTGCACCCGCTCACCGAGCTGGGACCAGCCGTGAAGCTGCAGGCCAAGGTCGCCCGCCACTTCGTCGGCGACCGGCTCACCTCCCACGTGGACTCCGTCGACGAGATCCCGCTCGGCCAGGGCGCGGTGACCCGCATCGACGGCACGAGGTGCGCCGTCTACCGCGACGCCGACGGCCTGCTGACCGCGGTCTCCGCCACGTGCACCCACCTCGGCTGCCTGGTGCACTTCAACGACGCGGAGACGGCCTGGGAATGTCCCTGTCACGGTTCGCGGTTCGCCGTCGACGGCAGGGTGCTGCAGGGACCGGCGAACGAACCGCTGAAGCCGCATCCCCTGCACGCCCCGGCCTCCGGTGGTTGAGGGCCCGTCGTCCGCTGAGACGGGCTCAGGCCTTCACCGTCCGGGTGGCGGCGATGACGGAGCTCAGCTCGCGGTGCAGGTCCTGGAGCTGGGACACCTCCATGCCGAGCCGCGCGATGACCTGCGGCGGGACGCCGAGGGCCTTCCGGCGAAGCTCGCGACCCTGCTCCGTCAGCCCGACGTGGAGGGCGCGGTCGTCCGTGGGGTGCGGGTCGCGGCGCACGAGCCCGGCCCCCTCGAGGCGTCGGACGAGCGGTGAGACCGTGGCCGGCTCGAGGCTGAGGAGGTCGCCGATCTCCTTGACCGTCAGGGGCGCCCGTTCCCACAGGGCGAGCATGACGAGGTACTGCGGATGGGTCAGTCCCAGGGGTTCGAGGATCGGGCGGTAGAGCCCGATGACGTTGCGGGCGGCCACCGCCAGGGCGAAGCAGACCTGCTGGTCGAGCCGCAGGAGGTCATCGGGGGAGTGGGACGCACCGGCGCCGACGGTGGGCACGGTGGGCACGGTGGGCACGGTGGGCTGGTCGTGGTCCGGTGCGGTCACGCCGATGTCTCCTGTCCTTCGGTCCTCGACCTCAGGATAGTATGTGTCCTAATCATCAGTGCACGAACGATTTCACGAGGTGGTCCTCATGGCCCGAACCCCCCGCTCCGGGCGTCTGTCGCTCGCCTACCGCCTCGGCTACAACCTGAGGATGCTCGGCCTCAGCCTCTTCGGCCCGGCCCAGCTGGGGGAGCGCAACGACCCCAAGGAGCGTCTGCGGCGTGAACGAGCCGCTCGCGAGGCGGCGCTGCAGGCCGCCGCACGAGACGAGGCGCGCTGACCCGCTGACCCGGCCCGCCACGCAGGCGCGGCGGACCGGAGCCCGAGGTTCAGGCCAGGCTCGTGGCTGGCAGCTCGAACCAGCGCAGGTGGTCGAAGTCCACGTCGACGCTGCCCGGGCCGCACCGCACGGGCTCGGCCTCGGCGAGGACCTGCCGGGCATCGGCGAGGTGCTGCTCCAGCGCCTCCTCGCCCAGCCGGTCGGTGTGGCGCGGGTAGTGCAGGCCGTCGGCGCCGAAGCGGACGTCGCGCAGTCGCAGCGGTGGCTCGACGGGCCCGTTGCGGTGTCGCCACAGACCCGTCGCCGGCTCGAAGGAGTAGTCACCGAGGAGGCGCCAGCCGTCCCTGGCCACGAGCCGGACGGCCTCGATGACGTAGTCGGCCACGGCGTCGGAGATGAAGTAGTTGAAGTTGATGCGCACCCATCCGGGCTTGATGCCCTCGCAGCCGCGGCCGATCTCACGCTCGAACTCGTGCGAGCGCTCGAGGTCGATGCCGAGCAGGTGGTGGCCGTAGGGCCCCGCGCACGAGCACCCGCCGCGCGACTGGATCCCGAAGAGGTCGTTGAGGACGGCGACGACGAAGTTGTGGTGCAGGTACGGGCCGTCGGGGGAGCGCACGACGAACGAGACGATGGACAGGCGCTCGGCGTCGAGGTTGCCGAGGATCTCGATGGCCGGCTCCTGGGTCCAGGCCTCGGCGGCGCGGCGCAGGAAGGCGTCCTCGCGGGCTCGGATCGTCGCGACGCCGACCGCTTCCTTGAGTGCGAACACGAGCCCGGCGCGGATCGACTCGACGATGGCGGGCGTCCCGCCCTCCTCCCGGTGGGCGGGGTCGGTGAGGTAGTCGTGGGCCGCCGGGTTGACGTAGGCGACGGTGCCGCCCCCCGGGACGTCGGGTACCCGGTTGGTGAGCAGCTCACGCCGGACGACGAGGACGCCCGGCGTGGCCGGACCGCCGATGAACTTGTGCGGGCTGAGGAACACGGCGTCCTTGCGGGCCAGGTCGCTCGCGACGCCCCGCCCCCCGCGCCCGTACATCTCGATGTCGACGTACGGTCCCGCGGCGGCGAAGTCCCAGAAGGCGAGGGCGCCGTGCTCGTGCAGGAGCGTCGAGATCGCGTCGGTGTCGGTGACGATGCCGGTGACGTTGCTCGCGGCGGAGAAGGAGCCGATGCGCAACGGCCGGTCGGCATGCTCCTGGAGCCGCTCCCGCAGCACCACGAGGTCGACATGGCCGTCCAGGTCCTGGGGGATGACGACGACGTCGGCGACGCACTCGCGCCACATGACCTCGTTCGAGTGGTGCTCGTAGGGGCCGATGAAGACGACCGGGCGCTGGTCGGAGGGCACGAGCTCGCTGGCGTGCCAACGGTCCTCGAAGCCGGACGGGACACGGAGGCCGAGGATGCCGACCAGCTTGTCGATGGCGCCGGTGCAGCCGGAGCCGGCGAAGACGACGACGGTCTCGTCGTCGCCGCCCACGGCGTCGCGGATGGTCCGACGGGCGTCCTCCCGCAGCCGCGTCGTCTGGAGGCCGGTGCCCGAGCTCTCGGTGTGCGTGTTCGCGTAGCGAGGCAGGACCTCGTCGCGGACGAAGTCCTCGATGAAGCCCAGCGCCCGCCCCGACGCCGTGTAGTCGGCGTAGGTGACGCGGCGCGGGCCGTACGGGCCGACCATGACCTGGTCGTCGCCGATGACGGAGGCGCGGATGGTCGCGAGCAGGTCGGGGTCCGGAGTGGTGCTGGCGGTCATGGACCAACCATAGCGTAAAGTGATGCTATTCGTCACAACCATAACTCACAGTTTGCTTAGGGTGCGGCGTCGCGCGAGGTCCCGAGGGCGCCCGCGAACTCTCGCCCTCGTCGCATAGGGTCGAGCGCGTGACGTCGATCTCCTATCCCCTCGCGGAGCGCACGCTGCCCAACGGTCTGCGCGTCATCGTCAGCGAGGACCACGCCGTGCCCAACGTCGCCGTCAACCTCTGGGTCGGCGTCGGCTCCCGCCACGAGGCGCCCGGGCGCACCGGGTTCGCGCACCTGTTCGAGCACCTCATGTTCCAGGGCAGCCGCAACGTGGCCTCGGGAGAGCACTTCTCGGCGCTCATGGACGAGGGCGCCCGCCTCAACGCGACGACGTGGTTCGACCGCACGAACTACTTCGAGACCGTCCCGACCGGCGCCCTCGAGCTCGCCCTGTGGCTCGAGGCGGACCGGCACGGCTACCTGCTCGACGCGGTCAACCAGGAGAACCTCGACAACCAGCGCGACGTCGTCAAGGAGGAGAAGCGCCAGCGGTACGACAACGTCCCGTACGGCACGGCCCTCATCGACATCTACGCGACGGCCTTCCCGGAGGACCACCCCTACCACCACCCGACGATCGGCTCCATGGAGGACCTCGACGCGGCGACGGTCGAGGACGTCCACGCCTTCTTCCGGGCCCACTACGGCCCCAACAACACCGTCCTCACCCTCGTCGGGGACCTCACCCCCGAGGACGGGTTCGCTGCCGCCGAGAGGTACTTCGGCCACCTGCCGGCCATCGAGCTGCACGAGCAGCCAAGACGGCCGCAGCTGCCGCCGCTGGAGGCGCCGGTGCGCCTCGACCGCGTCGGTGACGTGCCGAACGACCGGCTCTACGTGGCGTTCCGGCTGCCCGTCGACACGACGCCCGAGTACCACGCCTGCCAGGTCGCCGTCGACGTGCTCGGCGGCCTGGCCAGCTCGCGCCTCATCCGGCGCCTCGTGCGCCACGACGAGACGGCCGTCGCGGTCGGGGGCTGGACGATGGGCCTCGTCGACGGCGTCGGTCTGGGCGCCTTCACCGTCGACGTCGCGGAGGGCGCCGACGTCGAGCGGGTCGAGGAGGTGCTCTGCGAGGAGCTGTCGGCCCTCGCCGAGCAGGGGCCGGACGCCGAGGAGATGGAGTCGGTCGTCGCCGACACGGAGCGCTCGTGGCTCAGCGCCCTCGCCAGCATCGAGGAGCGGGCCGACCACATCAGCCACCACGCCCTGCTGACCGGTGACGCCGGCTACGTCAACGCGTTCGTCGACCAGGTCCGCGCCGTGACCCCCGACGCGGTCCGCGCCGTGACGGCCGCGTGGCTCGCGCCCGAGGCTCGCGCGGTCGTGCGCTACCTCGCCGAGCCGGGAGCCACCGCAGGCGGCGAGGGGGAGGAGGCGGCATGAGCACGCCCACGTCCGACACCACCGTCGCTCGACCCGCCGTCGCCGCCCCGCAGCCCTGGGCCTTCCCGGAGCCCGTGACCCACGACCTGCCCAACGGCCTGCACCTGGTCACCTACGACGTGCCCGGCCAGTACGTCCTGTCGCTGCGCCTCGGCCTGCCCGTATCACTGCGGGACGAGCCGCGGGACCGCGAAGGCGTCGCGACGATCATGGCCCGCACCCTCGACGAGGGCACCGAGCAGCACAGCGCCGACGAGTTCGCCCGGCTGCTCGAGCGCAAGGGCGTGGGGTTCGGCGCCGGCCTGTCCGAGGCCGGCCTGTCGGTCGACCTCGACGTCGTCAAGGGAAACCTCGAGCCGGCCCTGGACCTGCTGCGCCAGATCCTCACCGAGCCGGTGTTCCCCCACGCGGAGGTGGCACGCCAGGTTCGCACCCGGCTCGCCGAGATCGAGCAGGAGCGGTCCGTCGCCGCGCACCGGGCCATCCTCGAGTTCGTCCGCACGTTCTACGACGCCGACGACCGCGCCTCCCGCCCCACCGGCGGGACCCGCGAGACCGTGGCGGCCATCACGCGCGACGACGTCGTGGCGTTCCACGCCGAGCACGTCGTCGCCGCCGGTGTGACGATGGTCGTCGCCGGCGACCTCGAGGGCCTCGATGTGCCCGCCCTCGTCGAGTCGGCCCTCGGCGGATGGCAGCACGGGCCTCGTGAACGGGGCAGGCACCTCGACACCGCGGGCACGCTGGCCCCGGACCGGTCGCGCGTCGTCTTCGTGTCGCGTCCGGGTTCGGTGCAGACCGAGCTCGTCGTGGGGGCTCCCGGGCCCGACCGGTCGGTCGAGGGCGGCTGGGCGCCCTACCCGGTGCTGGGGTTCGTCCTCGGCGGGTCTCCGAACGCGCGCGTCGACGCGGTGCTCCGCGAGGAGAAGGGCTACACCTACGGCATCCGCTCCAGCTTCCGTCCCCGACGTCGCGGCGGGCTCTTCCTCACCACCGGCTCCGTGCGGTCCGACTCGACCGAGGACGCCGTGCGCCTGCTCCTCGACATCCTGGGCGGCGGATGGAAGGGGTTCAGCGACAAGGAGATCCGCTCCGGTGTCGACTACATCTCCAAGACCGCCCCGGGTCGTTACGCCACTGCCGACACCATCGCCGACGAAGCCGTCGGCATGGCGCTCGACGGCCGCACGACGGCCTTCACCACCGAGAACCTGCGCGACCTGGCGACGGTCGACGCCGCCCGCGTCGAGGCGGCGTTCCGCCGGTTCGCCGAGGAGGCCGGGATCACCGGCGAGGAGCCGGGCGCCGGCTGGACGATCGTCCTCGTCGGCGACGCCGAGGCGCACCTGGAAGCCGTCCGGGGCCTCGGTCTCGGCGAGGTCACCGTCGTGCGCGACGCGCCTCGCTGACCAGGCCCCGCCGGACGGGCCGGAGCACGCCGTCGCTGACCGCGCTCAGGTCAGCGGCTGCTCGAGGACGTAGTCGTCCTCGTACCGGCCGCCCACGAGGAAGCGCTTGGCGCCGACGCGCTCGAAGCCGCTCTTGGCGTAGAACCGCTGGGCGCGCTCGTTCTGCTGGTTCACCCCGAGCCAGATGCCGGCCGCACCGGTGGAGCGTGCCCACCCGATCGCCTCGGCCATGAGACGAGCGGCGGTACCGCGACCGTGCGACGAGGGGAGCACGTAGATCTTGCTCAGCTCGACGGTGGGCCGGTGACGGATCGCAGCGCGGACGTCGTCGTCGGACGGCTCGCCGGCCACGAGCATCGCGTAGCCGACGGCCGTGCCGTCCTCCTCGGCCAGGAGCAGGTGGCGGGCCGGGTCGAGGACGTACTCGGCGAACCGGTCCGGGGACAGCACGTCGGAGACGAAGGCCTCGACGCGGTCGCGCGTCATGTCCGGCGGGCAGGCGAGGGCGAAGGTCTCGGCCGCGACCGCTGCGAGCGCGGGCACGTCGGCGGGGCCTGCCGCGCGTACGAGCAGCCCCATGGCTCAGGCGTTCTCCGGGTTCGAGGCCGCGCGCGCGGTCTCGCGGTCGGACGGCATGCCGATGCGCTCGAGCACCGTGTCGTGGAGCAGGCCGTTGGTCGCCACGGCGTTGCCGCTCCAGCAGCCGGGTCGGCCGTCCAGCCCCGTGAACCGCCCGCCGGCCTCCTCGACGATCGCGACGAGCGCGGCCATGTCGTGCACCTCGAGCTCGGGCTCCGCGGCGATGTCGACGGCACCCTCGGCGACGAGCATGTAGGACCAGAAGTCCCCGTAGGCGCGGGTGCGCCAGCAGTCGTCCATGAGGTCGAGGAAGTCGTCGCGCCGCCCTCGTACCCGCCAGCCGGAGAGCGAGGAGTACGACAGCGACGCGTCCCCGAGGCGTCCCACCTGCGACACCGCGATCGGCTTGGCCGACGACAGCGACCGGCCGGTCCAGGCGCCGCTGCCGACCGCGGCCCACCAGCGCCGACCGAGGGCCGGGGCGGAGACGACGCCGAGGACCGGCACGTTGTCGACCACGAGGGCGATGAGGGTCGCCCACACCGGGACGCCACGGACGAAGTTCTTCGTGCCGTCGATGGGGTCGACGATCCACCGCCGTGGCCCGTGGCCCGTCGTCTCGAACTCCTCGCCCTGGACGGCGTCGCGCGGACGGGTGCGCTTGAGCTGGGACCGGACGAGCTCCTCGGCGGCCCGGTCGGCGTCGGTGACCGGCGTGAGGTCGGGCTTGCTCTCGACGACGAGGTCGGCGGCGCGGAAACGGCTCAGGGTCACGCGCTCGACGGCGTCGGCGAGCACGTGGGCCAGGCGGAGGTCGTCGTCGTAGGAGGTCACCGGGTCAACCTAGCCTGCGCCGGGCGACCGCGGTGGGAACGGTCGCGCGGTGGCGTCCGCGACGTGTGCCGAGGCGTCTCGGCAGAACGGGCATCCCTGTGCCTCAGCGTTCCTCGGTCGAGCGACTCGACAGGAGCCGGCGCAGGGAGGCGAGCCGCGACGGTCCGGCGGAACCGGCGTGCCCACCGGCCACCCACGCGTCCAGCGCGCACTCGTCCTCGTCGTGGGTGCAGCCGCGGGGGCACTCGGCGGTGCCTTCGGCGAGGTCGGGGAAGTGGTCGATGATGCGGTCCGGGTCGATGTGGGCCAGCCCGAACGAGCGCACGCCCGGGGTGTCGATGACCCAGCCGTCGTCGTCGGGCAGGCGCAGCGCGACGGCGTTGGTGGAGGTGTGCCGGCCACGTCCCGTCGTGTCGTTGACGACGCCGGTGGCCCGCATCGCCGTCGGCACGAGGGCGTTGACGAGCGTGCTCTTGCCGACCCCGGAGTGCCCCACGAGCACGGAGACCCTGCCCGCCAGCCGGTCGCGCAGCTCCTCGAGGCCGGTGAACCCGTCGCGGGTCCGGGCCGTGACGACGTGCTCGACCTCGAGCGGCGCGTACGTCGCCAGGAAGGGGGCGGGGTCGACGAGGTCCGCCTTGGTCAGCGCGAGCAGCGGCTCGAGGTCGGCGTCGTAGGCCGCGACGAGGCAGCGGTCGACCATCCGCGGCCGCGGCTCCGGGTCGGCGAGCGCCGTGACGATGACGAGCTGGTCGGCGTTGGCCACGATGATCCGCTCGTAGGGGTCGGTGTCGTCGGCCGTGCGTCGCAGCACCGACCGGCGGTCCTCGATGCGCACGATGCGGGCCAGGGCATCCGGTCCGCCGGCGAGGTCGCCGACGAGCGCGACGTCGTCGCCGACGACGACCCGGGTCCGGCCGACCTCGCGTGCCTTCATGGCCGTGACGACGCGTTCGGGCTCCTTGCGCCCGAGCGCGCCCTGGGGCACGAGGCACGTGTACCGCCCGCGGTCGACGCCGATGACCATCGCGACGACCGCGTCGGCGTGCGCCGGACGCTCCTTGGTGCGGGGCCTCGAGCCCTTGCGGCTGGGGCGGACGCGGACGTCCCCCTCGTCGAGGTCCCGCCAGCTCATCGGGGCAGCACCACGGGCGCCGCACCGGCGAGCATGCCGTGCCACAGGCCGACGAAGTCCGGCAGCGTCTTGCGGGTCGTGCCGATGTCCTCGACCTGGACGCCGGGGACGCGCAGGCCGACGATCGCGCCCGCGGTGGCCATGCGGTGGTCGTGGTAGGTGCGGAACCGCCCGCCGTGCAAGGCCGCCGGCGCGATGCGCAGACCGTCCTCGGTCTCGGTGACCCGGCTGCCCAGACCGCCGAGCTCGGCCGTCAGCGCGGCCAGCCGGTCGGTCTCGTGCCCGCGGATGTGGGCGACGCCACGGATCCACGACGGACTGGACGCCAGCGCCGCGAGGGCGGCCACGGTCGGGGTCAGCTCGGCCGCGTCGTGCAGGTCGATGTCGATGCCCGCGAGCTCGTCGCCACCGCTGACGGTCAGGCCCCAGCGGTCGAGGCGGACGTCGGCGCCCATGGCGTCGAGGATCTCCCGGAGCATGTCGCCGGCCTGCGTCGTGTGCTGGGGCCAGCCCGGTACCCGGACCGTGCCGCCGGCGACGAGCGCGGCCGCGACGAAGGGCCCGGCGTTGGACAGGTCCGGCTCGACGGACACGTCGAGGGCGTTGATCTCCGACGGTTCGACGCGCCACGTGTTCGGCTCGCTGTCGTCGACGATGGCCCCCGCGTCGCGGAGCGTCTCGACCGTCATGAGGATGTGCGGCTCGCTCGGGACGGGCTTGCCGTCGTGGTGGACCGTGACGCCGTCGTCGTAGCGGGCGCCGGCGAGCAGGAGGCTCGAGATGAACTGCGAGGACATCGACGCGTCCATCGTGACGCTGCCGCCGGCCAGCCCGCCGCGTCCGTGGACGCTGATCGGCAGGTGCCCCTCGGCGTCGTCGATGTCGGCGCCGAGCGTGCGCAGCGCGTCGATGACCGGGCCCATCGGCCGGACCCGCGCCTGCGGGTCGCCGTCGAGCAGCACCGGGCCGTCGGCGAGCACGGCGACCGCGGGCAGGAACCGCATGACGGTGCCGGCGAGGCCGCAGTCCACGCGCCCGCCGCCCCGGAGCGTCTCCGGGGGAGTGACGAGCCAGTCCTCGACGGCTCCGGGCGCGGTCTCGCCCTCCGGTGGCACGTCGTCGATGCGGACGCCGAGGCTGCGCAGCGCGTCGGCCATGAGGAGCGTGTCACGCGAGCGGAGCGGCGCCCGCAGGCGCGACCGGTCGCTCGCGAGGGCCGCGAGGACGAGGTAGCGGTTGGTCAGGGACTTGCTGCCGGGCAGGACCACGGTGGCGTCCAGCGGCCCGGGGGCGGTCGGCGCCGGCCAGTCCGGGTCCGTCGGTGTGTCGGTCGGCGTGTCGGTCGGCGTGTCGGTCGGGGTGCCCGTCCGCGTGTCCGTCAGGGTGCCACCGGCGGGACCGGCCTCGGCACCTGCGGGACCCGCGGCCTGGTGGGGGCCCGTGGGCAGGGGATCGGCAGGGAGGGGATCAGCGGGACTCAAGTCAGCTCACGACGTCCTGGGCTCGATGGGCGAGGAGGCGGGCCTCGCGCGTGGCGGTCGCCCTGGCGTGGCGTGCCTCACGGCGCGTGGTCTTCGTGGCGTGCTGGGCGCGCCACGCGAGGCCCGGACGGCCTGCGGTGTCGGCGGCTGCGAGGAGCAGGCCGCCGAGGAGGCCGACGTTCTTGAGGAAGAGGCTGCGGCTCGCGGCCTTGCGGGCCGGGTCGGTCTCGTCCCAGAAGGCGTGCTCGATCGCCGTCGTCGGCACGATCGAGGCGGCGAGCACGGTGGACGCGATGCGCGGCAGCCGGCCCGTGGCCAGCAGGACGCCGCCGCCGAGGAGCGCCGCGCCGTTGACGCGGACGACGAGGTCGGGGTCCTTCGCGGCGCGCGCCACCTTGTCCGAGCCGGGCACCTGGTCCGGGACCTTCCCGAGCAGGTGCGCCGCCTTGTCGGTGCGCGCGGACGGGTTGCGCAGGGCATCGACCCCCGCGGCGATGAACACGGACGCGAGCAGGGGACGAGCGAGACGGCGGACGATCATGACCTTCCTCCTCCGGCCACGGCCGTGCGGGACGGGCGTGGCCATCGTGGACCAGTGGGAACCTACGGTAGCGACATACCCGCGGTCGCACGCCCCCGCGCCCACCGACCCGGGCGTGACACTGGCGTGACACGGGCGTCGACACCGGGTGGACCTAGGCTGGGCGCCATGTGTGGGAGGTACGCCGCCAGCGCCCGGCCCGACGAGCTCGTCGAGGCCTTCGACGTCGACGAGGACCACACCGCCGAGCCGGCCCGAAGCATCCTCAAGAACCCCCAGAACCCACCCGCGGGCGAGCCGGACTGGAACATGGCGCCGTCCAAGCAGGCGCCGGTCGTGCTGACCCGGGCGCCTCGCGTCCCCAGCGCCGCCGACGCGGCCGATGCCGCCGGTTCCGCGGACCCCGCCGACGCCACCGGCGTCGCTCGCGGTGGCTCGGGGGTCGACACGGCCGCGGTGCGTCAGCTGCGCCTGCTGACGTGGGGGCTCGTACCGGCCTGGGCCAAGGACGTCACGATGGGCCAGCGGATGACGAACGCGCGGGCCGAGTCGGTCCTCGGCAAGGGGGCCTTCGCGAAGGCGGCCCTGTCGCGGCGGTGCGTCGTGCCGGCCGACGGCTGGTACGAGTGGCAGGTCTCGCCGACCGCCCTCGACGCCAAGGGCAAGCCGCGCAAGCAGCCCTTCTTCATCCGCCGCGCCGACGGTGCGCCGGTCGGCTTCGCCGGCCTGTACGAGTTCTGGCGCGACCGCCAGCGACCCGACGGCGACCCGGACGCCTGGCTGACGACCTTCACCATCATCACGACCGCCGCCGACCCGGGCATGGACCGGATCCACGACCGGCAGCCCCTCGTCCTCGAGCCGGAACAGTGGGCGCGTTGGCTCGACCCGGCCGAGAAGGACCCCGCCTACGTCCAGGGCGTGCTCGAGTTCGCGAGCCCGGGCCGCTTCGAGGCCTACCCGGTCGGCCGAGCTGTCGGGGCCACGTCGAACAACGGCCCGCACCTGCTCGACCCCGTGCCCAGGGAGGAGCTCGTCGGTGTCGTCGACCCGATGACCGGCGAGGTGATCGGGTCGTGACGCCGCCGTCGCGAGAGCCCGGACGAGGGTACGGGGTGCGACCCGCCGTCCGCGAGGTGGAGACACCGCAGGGTCCCGCGCGGGTCCACGTGTGGCGTCCGGTGCGCGCCGGCTCGACGGTCGTCCTCGGGCACGGCGCCGGCGGGGGTCTGGGGGCGCTCGACCTGACGGTGGCCCGCGAGGCCCTCGTGGCCTCGGGCCGGGCGGTCGCGCTCGTCGAGCAGCCGTGGCTCGTCGCCGGGCGCAAGGTCGCCGGGCGGCCGCCGACGCTCGACGAGGCCTGGGTGCCGGTCGTGGAGGCGCTGCTGTCGGGACGGTCCCGCCTGCCGCGTCCCCTCGTCGTCGGCGGTCGCAGCGCGGGCGCCCGCGTCGCCTGCCGGACGGCGGCCGCCCTCGGGGCCGACGCCGCGCTCCTGCTCAGCTTCCCGCTCCACCTGCCGGGCCGTCCGGACCGGCTGCGCGCGGACGAGCTGGCGCTCGCACCCGACCCGACCTGGGTGGTCCAGGGCCTCCGCGACACGTTCGGCACACCCGAGGAGGTGCGTCCCCACCTGCCGCCCGGCGCGACGCTCGTCGAGGTCCCGGGCGCCCACAGCTTCCCCCGCAGCTCACGGACCCGGCTCGCCGAGGAGCTGACCCGGATCGCGGGAATGCTGCCCGGCGTGTGACCGTTGCACGTGGCATGGTTCCCAGCCCCTGCGTCGCCCCCGAGCGCCGGTCCGGCTCTCCCTCCGAGGCCCGGCGCACCGGAGCCGCCGTGGCGGCCGGCCCGGCCCGACTAGGCGCCCGACTAGGCTGGGACGTGATGGCTAAGGACAAGCAGACCGACCCGACGGCTCCCCTGCGTCTCGCGGAGCCCGGCCCCGAGGTTGCCGACGCGGACGCGCAGGCCGGCGCCGACGCGTCCGTCGACGTCTCGGCCGAGACGCCCGAGCAGCGCCGCGCCCGGTTCGAGCGCGAGGCGATGCCGCTGCTCGACCAGCTCTACAGCGCGGCGTTGCGCACGACGCGCAACCCGAGCGACGCCGAGGACCTCGTGCAGGAGACGTTCGCCAAGGCGTACGCGGCCTTCCACCAGTACCGCCCGGGCACCAACCTCAAGGCGTGGATGTACCGCATCCTCACCAACACCTACATCAACAGCTACCGCAAGAAGCAGCGCCAGCCGCTGGAGTCGGACGCGGCCGAGATCGAGGACTACCAGCTGGCGCGCGCCGAGTCGCACTCGTCGTCCGGGTTGCGGTCGGCCGAGGCCGAGGCGCTCGACCACCTGCCCGACAGCGACGTCAAGCGCGCCCTGCAGGAGATCCCCGAGGAGTTCCGGCTCGCGGTCTACTTCGCCGACGTCGAGGGCTACTCCTACAAGGAGATCGCCGAGATCATGGAGACCCCGATCGGCACGGTCATGAGCCGCCTGCACCGCGGCCGGCGCCAGCTCCGCGAGCTGCTGTCCGAGTACGCCGCCGGTCGGGGCTTCGCCCAGGCCGGGGCCGCTGGCACGACGAGCGGGGCGGGCCCGACGGGCCGCCCGGGCACGGAAGGAAGCGGGTCATGAGTCACCACGACAGCACCGGTGGGGACAGCGGGCGCACCGACTGCTCGGAGGCCCTGCTGCGCGTCTACGAGTACCTCGACGGTGAGCTCGGGCCGGAGGACTGCGCCAAGATCCAGGCCCACCTCGACGAGTGCGGGCCCTGTCTCAAGGAGTACGACCTCGACACGACGCTCAAGGCGCTGATCAAGCGCTCGTGCGGTCGCGAGGAGGCGCCCGACTCGCTGCGCACGACGATCATGTCGCGCATCTCGATGACGGTCATCACCGTCGAGCGCGGCCAGTAACCGTCCGGGCCTCGTGCGGCCCGGGAACGACGAAGGCCCGCCTCCCTTGGGGGAGGTGGGCCTTTGACGTCTGCGGCTCAGGCGTTGGGCTTGCGGCCGTGGTTGGCGGCGTTGCCCTTGCGCGAGCGACGCTTGCGGGCGCGCTTGCTCATCGGGGTCTCCTCGTGGATGCTTCTGGGGTGCTGCCCGGAACGGGCACGAAGCCCCGATTCTTCCACACGCGTGGCGGGGCGCCGAATCCACAGGGGGTTTGCGCTCACAAACGTAAAATCTTGGTATAGATCCGGCCGCTTACCACCGGACGTGCTTCCGCATGCCTGCACGCTGATGTCACCCTGAACGCCGAGGGAAACCTCTGTTGTTCTGTGCTGCCGCAGCAAGCCCCTCCATGGCGCACGCATCCGGAACATCACCACCTGAAGGAGCCCCCACATGTTCGCTGCTCTCCTGTCGGCCCTCGCCGCCACCACCGACTACACCACGCGCGCCGTCATCTCGTTCGCCAGCGTCTGGGGCTGGGGCGGCTGAGCGCGACCTCCACCGACGGCGCCACGGACGTTCCACGTCCGTGGCGCCGTCGCACTACGGTGGACGCCGTGAGCATGGTGACCACGGCGACGAGCCGATCCCGGTGGTTGCCGGTCTACCTCGCGGCCGTGGTGCTGGCATCGGTCCTGACCGGTGTCCTCGCGTGGTTCACCACCCGGCGTCTCGAGCTCGGGCCGCTGCTGCTGCTCTGCGTCATGGGGGTGCTCAGCTTCCAGATCCGTGAGCCGGACGTCGGCCTGAAGATCAGCTTCTCCTTCCTGTCGATCATCCTCGTCGCCTCGGCCGCCATCGTCGGCACGTTCGGCGCGTGGGTCGTGGGCTCCCTGTCGATGCTCGTCGACCGGCGTCAGCGCCGATGGTCGGCGACGATGTTCAACGCGAGCATGAGCGGCCTGCTCGGGGCCGCGGGGGGCCTCGTCTACGCCATGCTCGGCGGCCGGGCGGGGTCCCAGACCGTCGGCAAGGGTCCCGCCGAGCTGGCCACCGCGGTCGGCTGGCCGCTGCTGGCCGCGGACGTCACCGCCTGCCTCGTCAACGCGGCGCTCCTGTCCGGGGTCATCCACCTCGACCAGGGCATCCCGTTCTGGATCCAGCTCCGCCGTGTGCTCAGCGGGTCGGGCCTGGCCTACATCGGCTACGGCGTCATCGGGCTGCTCTTCGTCATCCTGTGGTTCCCCGCCGGACTCGGCCCCTTCAGCGCCCTCCTCGTCATGGCGCCGCTGCTCGCGGCCCGCTGGGCGTTCATCCAGTACGGGGAGGAGCTGCGCTCCCACGAGCGCACCGTGGACACCCTCGTCACGGCCCTCGGCACCAAGGAGCCGGCAGCCGTCGACCGCAGCCGGCGCGCCGCGACGCTCGCCGAGTGGGTCGCCGAGGAGCTCGCCCTGACGCCGGCGCAGATCGGCACGATCCGGTACGCGGCCACGCTGCACGAGATCGGCCACCTCGGGGTGCCGACGCGCCTGCTGCGTCGGGCCCCGGGCGCGCTGACCGAGTCAGAGCGGCGGATCGTCGACCGCCACTGCGTCATGGGCGCCCGCATGATCGAGGGCATCGACTTCCTCGAGGACGCGCGCTCGGGCATCCGGCACCAGCAGGAGCGCTTCGACGGGCGCGGCCGCCCCGACGGGCTCGCCGGCACCGACATCCCCATCGCTGCCCGGGTGCTCGCCGTCGTCACGGCCGTCGAGAGGTCCTCCTCCGACCCGTCCGCTGCCGCCGGCACCTCGGCCGACCTCTACCGCCGGCTCACCGACGACGGCGGGCGCTTCGACCCGGCGGTCGTCGCCGCCACGTGGGCGGCGCTCGACAAGCACGGCCTGCCGACCAGCGTCGGCTCGGTGTCGTCGTGAAGCGCGGCCTCTACCGGGAGCCGGTGGCGCTCGTCGTCGGCCTGACCGGTCTCGTCGGCAGTGTCGTGCTCGCCGTGGGCGCCGAGGACACCCCCGGACTGGGCTCCCAGCCGGCCATCGGGGTCACGGCGGCCTTCGCCGTCACCATCGTGCTCGGGGAGTGGTTCCAGCTCGCCGCCCCGGGGTTCCGCGGGTCGGCGCCGATCGCCACCGCGACGGCCCTGGCCTTCGCGTTCGCCGTGCGCGTCGGTCCCTCCGTCGAGCTGACCCACTCGACGGCGTTCGTCCTCGCGGTCACCTCGGTGTCGATGGCCCTCGGGGCCGGCGCGCGGGTGCTCGGCGGCCGCGAGGTGAGCCTCGTCGAGACGACCGGGCGGTTCCTCGCCGTGGTGGTGGCCGCGCTTCTCTACCGCACGGTCCACCTGGGGCAGAGCCCCGGCGGAGCCGGTGGAGCTGCCGGAGCCGCCCACGAGGACACCCTCGTGCCGTGGCAGCGGGCCCTGCTCATGCTCGTGATCTGCGTCGCGGCCCTCGTCGCCGACACCCTCTTCACGTCGGTCCTGCGGGCCATGGCGACGGCCGACCTGCGGCGCACGTTCATGGAGGAGGCGCGGTCCTCCTTCGCCCTGTCCGGCGCGGTCGTGGTCACCGGCGTCCTCGTCGCGCTCGCGCTGCCCCCGCTCGGTGTCATCGCGCTGCCGCTGTTCATCCTGCCGCTCGTCCTGACGCTCTTCGCGTTCCGCCGCTACGTCAGCATCCGGGCGACCTACCTGCAGAGCATCCGCACGCTCTCGCGCCTCACCGATGCTGCCGGGTACACCCCGTCCGGCCACTCCGAGCGGGTCGCCTCGCTCGCCGTCCGCGTCGGTCGGCAGCTGGGCCTGTCCGAGCGCGAGCTGCTCGACCTCGAGTACGCGGCGCTGCTGCACGACATCGGCCAGGTGGCCCTCGTCGAGCCGATCCCGGGCGGGGCCACCGTCCTGGCCGCCCCCGCCGACCAGCGTCGCATCGCCGCCGACTCCGTCGCGATCGTCCGCGAGACAGGTGTCTTCGGCGGCGCCGTGCAGATCCTCGAGCACCAGACGACCCCGTACCGGCAGGTCCGCGAGCTCGGCGAGGAGATCCCGCTCACGAGCCGCATCCTCAAGGTCGTCAACGCCTACGAGGACCTCACCGCGGGGTCCCGCAGCGCCCGCGCGCGCGAGGCCGCCGTCGAGCGCATCTACCTCGGCCTCGGCTACGAGTACGACCCGCGCGTGGTCGATGCCCTGCTCGGCGTCCTGGGCTCGACGCTGACCGACTGAGACGGCGCTCACACGTCGGCGTCCGCCCTTGGGCACGAGGCCGGTACATGCCAGACTGTCCGGATCGGGCAACCCCCGGACGCGAGACGACATCGTGCAGGCAAGACCCCCGCACCGCACCACCCAGCGAGGGCCGCCTGCCCTCTTCCTCTCACGCGAACGAGGTGTTCCGTCATGAGTGCGTTGCCCACCAGCCAGCTCGCCGACCCGAGGGACCCGGTCTTCCGGGCCCACGTGGGTGGCAAGCTCGGGGTGCACGCCACGTCCGAGCTGCGCGACGCAGCCGACCTGTCGCTGCTCTACACGCCCGGCGTGGCCGAGGTGTCCCGGGCCATCGCCGCCGACCCCGGCCTGGCCGCCGTCTACACGACCCGGCGCAACACGGTGGCCGTCGTCAGCGACGGCACCGCGGTGCTCGGTCTCGGCGACGTCGGGCCCCTCGCGGCGATGCCCGTCATGGAGGGCAAGGCCGTCCTGTTCAAGCACTTCGCCGGGGTCGACGCGGTCCCGGTGTGCATGGAGACCGGCACCGTCGAGCAGATCGTCGACGCGGTGGCACGCATCGCGCCCACGTACGGCGGCATCAACCTCGAGGACATCTCGGCGCCGCGGTGCTTCGAGATCGAGCGCCGGCTGCGCGAGCGGCTCGACATCCCGGTGTTCCACGACGACCAGCACGGCACCGCGATCGTGGCGCTCGCGGCCCTCGTCAACGCGCTGCGGGTCGTCGGAAAGGCCATGGCCGACGTCACCGTCGTCGTGTCGGGCGCCGGTGCCGCCGGGGTCGCGGTGAGCCGGATCCTGCTGGCGGCGGGCGTCGGTGACGTCGTCGTGGTCGACTCCCGCGGAGTCCTCGGTCCGGACCGCGGGGACCTCGCACCGCACAAGGCGGACCTTGCCGCCGTGACGAACCGCCGTGGCGTGACGGGCGCGCTCGGCGACGCGCTCGACGGCGCCGACGTGCTCGTCGGTGTCTCCGGCGGCACCGTCGCCGAGCGGGACCTCATGCGGATGGCGCCTCGCGCGGCCATCTTCGCCCTGGCCAACCCCGACCCGGAGGTGCACCCGTCCGTCGCCACGCGGTTCGCCGAGGTCGTCGCGACGGGTCGCTCGGACTTCCCGAACCAGATCAACAACGTCCTCGCCTTTCCCGGCATCTTCCGTGGCGCGCTCGACTCCGGCGCGCGCGAGATCACCGAGGACATGAAGCTGGCCGCCGCGTACGCGATCGCCGGCCTGGTCGAGGAGCCAACGGCCGATCTCATAGTCCCGAGCGTCTTCGACGAGCGCGTCGCACCGGCCGTGGCGCGCGCCGTCGCCGCGCTCGCGCCGTAGGAGCCGACGCGTCGACGCCTGACGGATCCGCCCCGCCGGACCCGTCAGGCGCCGTCGTCGGGGCGGTCGTCGGGGCGGTCGTCGGGGTGGTCGTCGGGGTCGGTCAGCCCGCGGGCCGCGAGCGCCTCGCCGGTGGACCGGGCGTAGGCCACGACGTGCAGCACCGTGGGCACGACGACCGCCCGCGGGCTGCGTTCGAGGCCGCGGGCCAGCGCCGCTGCCCGGACGGCCGAGAACGACCCCGCGACCCACGGGACCGAGCGCATGACGACCCCGAGCGTCAGGGCCACGACCTCCGGGTCGACGACACGTCGCAGCGGGCGAGCGCCCCGGACGACGCCGTCGAGCAGGTCGGTCACCGGCGTCGTCGCCGTGAGGACGCCCGCGGCGAGGTAGGCGTCGAGGATCCCGAGGACGACCTGTGCTGCGTAGGCCGGCCCCTGGGCCCACCACTGGAACGCGAGGAGCAGGACGAGCACGGGCGCGATCGCGCGCACCGACCGTGCGAGTCGGGCGAGGGGCAGGCGGGCCAGCGCGGCGGCCCCGAGGACGAGCCCGAGCGTCACGACCAGCGGTGCCGGCGACCGGGCGAACCACGGCGTCGCACCGACGAGGAGCACGCCGACGAGCTTGAGCCACAAGGGCGCCCGGTGCACCGGCGAGCTGCCGGGCACGTGGGCGGCGAACAGCCCGCCGGCGTTCACGCGAGCTCGGCGAGGGCTCGGTAGTGAGCCACGGCAGGGACCGGCGAGCCGTCGAAGACGACATGCCCGGCGTCGACGACGAGGGTTCGGTCGGCGTCGAGCGCGAGGTCGAGGTCGTGCGTCGCGACGACGAGCGTCTGCTCCAGACCGCCGAGGAGGCGGCGCAGCAGGGCGGTGTTGCGCAGGTCGAGCAGCGTCGTCGGCTCGTCCAGGACGAGGACCGCGGGCTCGGTGGCCAGCACGACCGCGAGCGCCAGCAGCTGCCGTTCGCCGCCGGACAGCTCGTGGACGCTCCGGTCGGCCAGGTGGAGCAGGCCGAACCGCGCGAGCACCGCCTCCGCCGCCGTCCGCCGGTCACCGCGTGACCGGTGCAGGCGCCGCAGCGACAGCTCGACGTCCTCTCGCCCGGTCGGCATGACGAGCTGGGACAGCGGGTCGGTGAAGGCGAAGGCGACGCGTCGACGGACGCGGGCACCGTCCCGACCGGTGTCGAGCCCGTCGACCTGGACGCTGCCGGTCGTGGGCAGGACGAGCCCGTTGAGCAGGCGCAGCAGCGTCGACTTGCCCGAGCCGTTGGCGCCGATGACCGTGACGCGTCGTTCGGTGAGGTCCAGGTCGACGGGGCCGAGGACGGTGCGTTCGCGTCGACCGGGGTCGCCGTCGACCGGGACGGTGACCGTCGCGGCGTCGAGGCGGATGCGGCTCGTCGGAGTCACGCCCGGCGCTGCGGGACCCCGGCGCGCACGAGGACGTCCGGGAACGCGCGGTGCACGGCCGCGGCGGCCACGGCGGCGACGAGCGCCTTGACGAGGTCGCCGGGCAGGAACGGCAGGTCTGCCGTGACGGCGGCCGACAGCGGCAGGTGCAGGTTGGCGACGAGACCGGCCACACCGAGGACGTGGATGACGGCCACCGAGGTGAGCGCCGCGACGACGAACAGCAGCGGCACCCACCAGCGCCGGTCGGCCCGGCGCACGACGAGGGCTGCGCCCGCGCCGGCGACGGCGGCCGCGAGGAGGAACGACACGAGGTACCCGGCGGTCGGTCCGCTCAGCACCTGCAGCCCGGACTGGCCCTTGCTGAAGACCGGGAACCCGACGAACCCGATGGCGAGGTAGACCAGCACGGCCAGCGCGCCGCGACCCGGCCCGAGGACGAGGCCGGTGAGCAGGACCCCGAGGGTCTGCAGCGTGATGGGGACCCCGAGGCCCCCGACGGGGACACCGGGCACGACGGCCGTCGCGACGAGCAGTGCCGCGAAGACGGCGACATGGGCGACGGTGCGGGCGTCGACGCCGCGCGGGCCGCGGGCGTGGCCCGATCCGCTCGTACCGCGGGCGGGCGAGCCGTCGCTGCGGGGGCCGGTCGCGGTACGGGTGTCGTCGGTCACGGCCCGCACCCTACCCGGGCCGCGCCGGTGCCCCGCTCACTATGGTGCTGGAATGCTCGCCGCCTACGCCGCCAGTCAGTCCGCGTCCGACCCGCTCTCCGGCCTCGTCATCGGCGAGCGACCCACCCCCGAGGCGCGTCCGGGCTGGTCCGTCGTCGACCTGCGAGCCAGTGCGCTCAACCACCACGACGTGTGGTCGCTGCGCGGGGTGGGGCTGCCCGCCGACCGCCTGCCCATGGTCCTCGGCTGCGACGGTGCCGGCGTGGACCCGGACGGTCGTGAGGTCATCGTCCACGCCGTCGTGCCCTCGGACGGCTGGCGCGGCGACGAGACGCTCGACCCGCGGCGCACGCTGTTGTCCGAGCTGCACGACGGCACGCTCGCCGAGAAGGTCCTCGTGCCGACGGCCAACCTCGTGCCCAAGCCGGAGGGCATGACGTGGGAGACGGCGGCCTGCCTGTCGACGGCGTGGCTCACGGCCTACCGGATGCTGTTCACGAACTCGGGCGTGCGTCCCGGCGGCACGGTCCTCGTCCAGGGTGCGGGCGGCGGCGTGGCCACGGCCCTCGTGCAGCTGGGCGCAGCGGCCGGCTACCGGATGTGGGTGACCTCGCGCGACGAGTCCCGCGGGGCCCGCGCGCTCGACCTCGGCGCCGACCGGGTGTTCGAGTCGGGGGAGCGCCTCCCCGAGCGCGTCGACGCGGTCATGGAGACCGTCGGGGCCGCGACGTGGTCGCACTCGGTCAACTCGCTGAGCCCGGGCGGCAGCATCGTCATCTCGGGCGCCACGTCCGGCGACGCCCCGCCGAAGGCGGAGCTGACGAAGATCTTCTTCAAGCAGCTGCGCGTCGTCGGCTCGACGATGGGCACGCGCGAGGAGCTGGCCCGACTCGCGCAGCTCGTCGTCACGGCCGGCATCTCCCCGGTCGTCGACTCGGTCCTGCCGCTGGCGGATGCCCGCGAGGGGTTCGAGCGCATGGTCGACGGCGACGTCTTCGGAAAGGTCGTCTTCACCGTCGGCTGAACGCCGGCTCAGCGCAGGCTCAGCGCGGGCCGGCGCGGGCCGGCGCGGGCCCGGTGCGGGCCCGGTGCGCGCCCGGTGCGGGGCTCAGCGCGCGTCGGGCGGCGCCGACACGTGCACGAGCACCGCCAGGCCGTCGGCGGACGGGACGTCGGCGTCGCCGCGCAGCCCCTCGGCCCACAGCGCCACCTCGAGCCGGGCGACCGCCCGGCCGAGCTCGTGCGGGCTGTCCGCACCGAGCGTCACCGTGAGCGGGCCGATGTCCGCCGTCCCGGACTCGATGCCGTGCAGCGCCGCGCGCACCGCACGGGACACCGACCCGATGCGGCTGTCCGCGCCTGCGGGCGGGATCCCGACGTCCAGGGCGTCCGCGGTTCCCGGCTCGACCCCGAGGGCGGCTCGCACGGCCTCGACGCGTCCGTAGCCGAACCAGTCGCCGGGGCCGGTGCGCACGAGGTCGCGGCCGCGGGGGTGGGCCGTGAGCGGCTCGTCGACGAGCGCGTCGTGGAGTCCGCGCACGAGCGCGACCGGCACCGCCGCGACCTTGCCCTTGGCCAGGTCGGCGGCCGCGGCCACCTCGTCCGCGATGCACCGGGCGGTGACGTCGAGGCGTCTGCCGTCCGCGTCGGTGGCGCCACGGAGGTCGTCCAGCGTCCGTACGCCGTGCGCCCCCAGGGCGAAGTCCACCTGACCGACGCGCCACGGGCGGCCCGCGGTGTCGGACAGCACGACGCCGACCCGGACGCCGTGCCGCGCGACGAGCGCGTCGTGCAGCTCCGCGCAGATGCCGTCCGGGTCGTGGGGCAGCAGCAGCCAGCCCCCGCGGTCGCCCGTGTTCGAGCCGTCGACGCCGGCCGCTGCCATGATCGGGCCCGCCTTGGCCCGGACGACGCGGGTCACCCGGTCCCCGAGCGAGCGCTCGGCGACGACGTACTCGGTCTCGGCGTGCACGACGCGGTCCTTGTCCGGGTCGTGCGTCACGAGGCCGAGGGACTTGCTCGCGATCTTGCTCGACACGACGACGACGTCGCCGTCCTCGAGGCGCAGCCCGGCGTGCTGGAGCCCGGTCCCCACGACGTCGGCGAGGTCCTCGCCCTCGCGCACCTCGGGGATCCCGGTGAGCGGCAGCACGCTGACCGGGCGCGGCACGGCGGCGTCGGACGTCGGGTGCCCGGCCGTCGCGGGGTCGTGCGTCGTCACGCGGGGGTCCTCGCGGGACGCAGCCGCAGCGCCAGGTCGAGCGCCGCCCCGGCCAGGTCGGCGGCTGCGTCGGGCGAGCTCATGAGCAGCGGGCGGTGGACCACCTGCAGGCCGCGCTGCGGCGGCATCGGGTCGTCCTCGGCCACGAGCCAGCCGTCGAGGAAGTCGGCGTAGAGGCCGGCGACACCGGCGCTCGACTCCTCGACGCCGATGGTGCGCAGGCAGACGTCGGCGTGGCCGCGGACCGGGCGCCCGCCGACCAGGGGTGAGACGCCCACGACCGGGGCCCGGCTGCCGCGCAGCGCGTCGCGGACGCCCGGGACCCCGAGGACGATGCCGATCGACACGACCGGGTTGCTCGGTGGCAGGAGGACGACGTCGGCCTCGCGGATCGCGTCGAGGACGCCGGGGGCCGGGGCGGCGCCGTCGAGCCCCGCCACGACGAAACGCTCGGCCGGCAGCTCGGCGCGGTGCCGGACCCACCACTCCTGGAAGTGGATCGCCCGCGGCTGTCCGTCCTGCTCGACGACGACGTGGGTCTCGACCGGGGTGTCGGTCATCGGCAGCAGCCGCACGCCCAGCTCGGGCAGCCCCCACCGCGCGGCCAGCCGGTCGACGACGGCCGACAGGGGCCGGCCCTGACCGAGCAGCTGCGACCGGTAGACGTGGGTGCCGAAGTCCTTGTCGCCGAGGGTGAACCACTGCGGCGTCGCTCCGAGCGCGGCGAGCTCCTCGGCGAGGTGGTGCGTCTCGTCGGCACGGCCCCAGCCCTGGCCCTCGTGGACGGCTCCGCCCAGCGTGTAGAGCAGCGTGTCGATGTCGGGGCAGACCCGCAGGCCGAAGAGCGTGATGTCGTCACCCGTGTTGCCGATGACGGTCAGCTCGACCGGCTCGTCACCGACGACGGACGCGGAGGAGTGGACGTGGCGGAGCAGGCCGCGGAGGAACCGGGCGCCGCCGACGCCTCCGGCGAGGGCTGTGATGCGCATGCAGCGATCCTCTCAGCCCCGTGCAGCCGCGTCCGAAGACGGGTCGGAACCCGTTCTACCACAGCCGGGAAAGCGCCTCACCGAGATCGAGCGAATATCACTAACGGGCTTGACGTAGGGCGTATGACACACATGTAATTTCATTGTTGTATTCGTCGGGGTCGGTACCGAGGTCGACGGGCTCACGAAACGGTGGGTCGATCTGCCAGGGGAACGGTGCCGCCGGGTACAGCGAGTGCTGACACACAAGAGAGTCAGGGTCGAGGAGGGGTCATGCACGAGCTGATGGTGGTCATGTCGGACGTCGGGACGGAGGAGGGCGAGCTCTCCTGGCAGGAGCGGTCGCTCTGCGCCCAGACCGATCCGGAGGCGTTCTTCCCGGAGAAGGGCGGCTCCACGCGCGAGGCCAAGAAGGTCTGCGTCGGGTGCGAGGTGCGCGCAGAGTGCCTCGAGTACGCCCTCGCGAACGACGAGCGTTTCGGCATCTGGGGCGGTCTGTCGGAGCGCGAGCGCCGCAAGCTGAAGAAGCGCGCGGTCTGACCGTGGCCGTAGGACCCGGGCCCCAGCCGGTGTCCGGGTGAAGGTGACCGCTGTGCCCGACGAGCTCGCCGATGACCGCAGCGCCCCCCACGGGGGCGCCGCGCACGGGTCGATGTCCGCTCCCTCCACCGGACCCCGGCCCAGCGCGCAGGTCGCCGCGATCGTCGTCGTGCACAACGGTGCGACGTGGCTGGCGCAGTGTCTGGACGGGGTCGCCACCCAGACACTGCCGCCCGCCCGTCTCCTCGTCGTCGACGTCGCGAGCAGCGACACGTCGGCGGCGATCGCACAGGCCCACGGGCGCGTCCGGGCGGTCGTGCCCCACGTGGACGTGCTGCGTCTGCCGGCCCGGGTCCCCCTGGGCCGCGCCATCGCGGCCGGCATGGAGCGGCTGCACGCCGTCGCCCCGGGCGCCGGGGGCACCGGCCCGGAGTGGGTGTGGGTGCTGCACGACGACACCGCGCCGGCACCGACGGCGCTGGCCCGCCTCCTCGAGGAGGGGCTGCGCTCGCCGTCCGTGGGGATCGCCGGGCCCAAGCTCGTCGCGTGGGACGACCCGCGACGCCTCGTCGAGCTCGGCGTCCAGATCACCCGTACCGGCCGCCGGCTCGGTCGCCCCACGCGGGGCGAGGCCGACCAGGGCCAGTACGACCACCGCACCGACGTCCTTGCCGTGAGCACGGCGGGGATGCTCGTGCGCCGGGCGGTGTGGGACGACCTCGGCGGGTTCGACCCCGCGTTCACCGAGTACGGGGCCGACCTCGACCTCGGTTGGCGGGCCCAGCTGGCCGGCCACCGCGTCGTCGTCGTCCCCGGCGCCGTCGTGCGGGACGCGTCCGCCGGCGTCGACGGCACCCGGCCCGGGGGGCCGCGCCCGCGGGAGGTCGAGCGCCGCTCCCGTCGCGCCGCCAGACAGGTGACCCTGGCCCGCTGCGCGCCGGTGCTCGCGCCGTTCCTCGCCGTGTGGCTCGCGGCCTCGAGCGTCCTCGGCGCCCTTGGCCTCCTCGTGGCCAAGCGGCCGCGGCTCGCGTGGCGCGAGCTGTCCGACGCCTCCGCGCTGCTGCACCCTGCCGCGACGACCGCGGCCAGGTGGCGGGGCCGGTCGACCAAGCGCCTGCGCCGCGGCGACCTGGCGACGCTCTTCGTGCCGCCGTCCGTCGCGGCGCGCACGACCCTCGACCACTTCCAGGACGCCATCGCCCCCGAGCGTGCCGCGCACCGCGAGGCCGCGCCGACCACCGAGACCGGACCGACCGCCGAGGACACCGACTCCCTGGCGCACCTGCCGGCCTCGCTCGGGCGACGGGTCCTGACCCACGCCGGGTTCCTCGCCGTCCTCGCCGCCCTCGTCGCCGCCGTCGCGGCCTGGCGCGACACCATCCGGGCCGGTGGCCTCTCGCCGACGCACACCGGTCTGGCGGGTGGCGAGCTGCGCCCCGTCGCCACCGGGTCCGACGGGCTGTGGCACTCCTTCCTCGACGCGTGGCACGGCGCCGGCCTCGGCACCGCGGTCGACGCCGGGCCCCACCTCGCGGTGCTCTCCGGTCTGACGTGGCTGGCCGAGCGCCTCCCCGGAGTCGCCGACGGCCGGTCCAGCGCCGGCGTGACGATCGCCTGGCTGCTGTTCCTCGCGCCCGTGCTCGCGACGTGGTCGGCCTACCTCGCCGGACGCGTCGTCACCACCTCCCGGGTCGCCCGCGGCACGGCCGCGCTCGCGTGGGGGTCCTCGGCCGTGCTGGTCACGGGCGCGGCCCAGGGTCGCGTCACCCTCGCCGTCGCGCACGTCCTGCTGCCGTTCGTCGTCGCCGGGTACGCCCTCGCCGCCCGCCGTGACGGCACCTTCACCGCCACCTTCGCCACGGCCCTGGCCACGGCGGTGACCGGCGCGTTCGCGCCGCCGCTGCTGGCCGTCTCGGTCGCCGCCGCGCTCCTCCTGCTCCTGCTCGGGCCGGGGCTGCGCCGCGCGCGTGCCCTCGTCCTGCTCGTCGTGCCCACCGCGCTGCTCGGCCCGTGGGTGGTTCGGTTCGTCGAGGACTGGCACCTCCTGCTGTCAGGCCCCGGCCTCGTGGCCACCGGGTCCGACGCGGGCCCCTGGGCGCCGGTGGCGCTCGTCCTCGGGCAGCCGGGTGCCTCGTCGTGGACCGCGTGGCTCGTGGCACCCGTCGTCCTCCTCGGGGTCGCCGGGTTCGCAGTTCGGGCCCGGACCCGGACCGAGTCGGTCGGGCTTGCCGTCGGCGGGCTGCTCGCGGTCGCCGGCCTCGCTGCCGCGCTCGGCGGCTCGCGCGTCGTCCTCGGCTCCGCCGAGACCGGCGTCGGCACGTCGGCGGCCGCGCACCTGTGGGCCGGGGTCGGGCTCCAGCTGTGGTTCGTGGGCCTGCTCGTCGGGCTCCTCGCGGGCAGTCGGGCCGTCCTCGGACACCTGCGTCGCGGCCACGGACGGCTGCGGCCGGCCGGGGCCGTCGCGGCCGTCGTGCTCGTCGTGGGGTCGGTCCTCGCCGGTGCCGGCGTCTGGGCGGTCCGGGGGGCCGGCCGGACGCTGTCCGTCGGCGAGGCGACGCTGCCCGCGGTCGCCGTCGACCAGGCCACCGGCCCGCTCGGCAACCGCCTGCTGCTGCTGCGCCCGTCCGACGACGTCGTCGACTTCGTCCTGGCCGGGCAGGAGCCCGGTGAGCTGTTGCGCGACCTCGACCGACGTCCCGACGCCGACGACGCGCCCCTCGTGTCGGCCGTCGCCGCCATCGTCGGTGGCCGGGCCGCCGATGCCCTCGACGCGTCGTCCCTCGCCCGGCTCGGCATCGGCTTCGTCCAGGTGACCGGTGGGGCCGACAGCCCGCTCGCGCGCCGGCTCGACGCGGCCGAGGGGCTGAGCCGACTGGGCAGCGGCCAGCACGGCGTCCTCTGGAAGGTGCGGGCCCTGCCTGCGGCCCAGGGCGCCGAGGACGCCACGGCGCCGTCGCGCGCCCGCCTCGTCGACGGTTCGGGCGGCCTGCTCGCCGTCGTCCCGACCGTCGGACCGCACGCCGCCGTCGACACCTCGCTGCCCGCCGCGACCGGCGAGCGACGCCTCGTCCTCGCCGAGCCGGCCGAGTGGGCCCGGCACGCCGTCGTCAGCTACGACGGCGCGGTCCTGCCCCCCGTGCCCGGCGCTGCGCAACCCACCTACGTCGTGCCGTCGGCGCCGGGCGCCCTGCGCGTCGACCTCGCGGCGGCGCAGCCCTGGTGGCGTCTCGGACAGGGTGCGCTGCTCGCGTTCGTCGTGTTCATGGCGCTGCCCTTCGGCAACCGTCGCTCGAGGAGGCGCGCATGAGCAGGGCCGCGGGCATCATCCGGTCCGTCGCGGTGGCCGTCGTCGCGGCCGGCGCGGCCGTCGGTGCCACCCACGTCAGCGGCTCGCTCCAGCTGGCGGCGACCGGGGACCGCGCGGGCCTGCCCGAGACCTCCAGCGTCCTCGTCGACGACTCGACGCTCGTGTGCCCCGGCCAGCAGCGGCTCGGCGCCGTGGGCCTGCGCGACGTCGAGGCGGACGTCACGGTCGCCGCGTCCGCCCCGGACCCCGGGGTCGTCGCCGGGGCACCGAGCGGTGGCGCGCTCACGCTGCTGTCCGGCAGCGACGCGTCCGGGCTCGGCCAGGGCGGTGCCGCGGGCTCGGCCGTGACCGCCACCGTGAAGACGGCCGACAGCGTCCTCGCCCGAGCCACCAGGGGACTGGCCCCGGGCCTCGTCGCGACCCAGGTGTGGAAGCACACCGGCGACGACGACCGGGGCCTGGCCGTGACGCCGTGCCAGCTGCCCTCGTCCGACGTCTGGCTCGTCGGCGGGGGTGCCGGTCCGTCCCGCACGGAGCGGGTCATCCTCGGCAACCCCGGGGCCAATGCCGTGACCGCCTCGCTCGAGGTGTTCGGCGCGCGCGGTCGGGTGGCCGGCCTGGACGACCGCACGATCTCGGTCGAGCCGCACGCGCGCGCGGTCGTCTCGCTCGACGCGCTCGCGCCCGACCTCGCCAGCCCCGTCGCCCACGTCACCGCCACCGGTGGCGTCCTGTCCGCCGTGCTCGACGAGCAGTGGATCGACGGTGCAACGGCACGCGGCATCGACGACGCCACCCGCGCCGCCCCGCCGGGGACCGACCTCGTCGTGCCGGGGATCGACGCGTCGGGCTCGGTGTGGGCCCGCGTCGCCAACCCCGGTGACACCGAGGCGCTCGTCCGCCTGAGCCTGCTCACCGACGCCGGACCGGTCCAGCCCGACGAGCTGCGCGCGGTCCGGGTGCCCGCCGGGTCGACCCTCGACGTGCCCATCCAGCGCGCGTCCGGCGCGTTCGGTCTCGGGGTCCGGTCCGACCAGCCCGTCGTGGCCGGCGCCTGGACCGAGCGGCGTGCCTCGACCGGTGACCGCATGGGCGACTTCGCCTGGACCGCGGCGACGCCGCGCCTCACCGGTCTCGGCGGGGTCCTGCTGCCGGGACTCACGGGCACGACCAAGCGTCTCCTCCTGACGTCGGGCCAGACCGCGGCCCGTGCGCAGGTGCGCACCGGCACGGGGGACGCCGCTCGCACGACGACGGTCGACGTCCCGGCCGGTTCGACCGTGGCCACCGACCTCGGCGACGCCGACAGCGTCTGGGTCGTGCCGACGAGCGGTGACGTCCGCGGCGCCGTCTCGGTCGCCGGAACCGACGGCGGTGTGCCGACGTTCTCCATCGCCGCCGTCCAGTCGGCCCCGGTCCGGGCCCTGTCCGTCCCGGTGCGCCAGGTGCGCAACTGACCGGCGCAGGCTGCCCGACGTCGCCCGGCGAGATGGCCGCCGCGACGCAGGGCCTCGTCAGTCGCCGAAGCCGGGGTCGAGCTCCTCGGGGGCGACGCCGAGGAGGCCGGCAACCTGCTCGGTGACGATGTCGGCGACGAGCGCGGCGACGTCACGCCGGTCCGAGACGCGGGTCTCGACCGGGCGGCGGTAGACGACGATCCGCGCCGGCCGGGCACCCGTGGCGGGGAAGAGGCGGCCCAGCGGCACCTCGCGGTGGTCCCAGGCCGCAGGTCCGCGCGGGACGTCCTCGACCGCGAACTCGACTGCGGGGAAGGCGCGCCCGCAGGTGGCCTCGAGCCGGGCCGCGGCATCGAGCACGTAGTCGTCGAACTCGTCGCGGCGGGAGACCATCGCCGGGACGGGCGGCCAGGCGAGCGGTCCGCGCCTGCCGCGCCCGTGCCGGTCGCGCCGACGGGGGAGCGGGCGCCGGGAGGCGGCGGCGCTGCGTCCGGAGTCCGGGTCCGTGCGCTCGGACGGGTCGCGCCCGGTGTCGGGTCCCGCGCCCGGGGTGGTGCCGGAGGTGCTCACGGTCCCACTCTAGATCGACGGGTCGGCGCGGCCGGTCGGGACGCGAGGAGTGGCGGACCGGCGGCAGGGACGCCGTCGCGTCCACGGCGTGGTGATTCGTCCTCGTCCGACCGGGCGACTAGAGTCCCGCGACGTGGGTCTGACTCGTGGTTGCTCGAAGACGGGGTGCGCGCGCCCTGCGGTTGCGACCCTGACCTACGCCTACGCCGACCGTGCCGTCGTCGTCGGCCCGCTCGCCACCTACGCCGAGCCGCACACCTACGACCTGTGCCTCGAGCACGCCGAGCGCATGACGGCCCCGCGCGGCTGGGACGTCGTGCGCGTCGGTGGGGAGTTCCCCGAGCCGCAGCTGGCCGGTGACGACCTGCTCGCCCTCGCCGACGCGGTCCGCGAGGCTGCCCGTCCGCGCCAGCCGCGTCAGCCGAGTCAGTCGCGTCAGCCGACCCCGGGCGAGCGCGCCGAACCCCGGGGCCAGGCGGCGGCCGAGGCCCAGGCCGGTGTCGTGGAGTCCGGCCGGCGCGGGCACCTGCGCATCCTGCGCGACGGCTGACCACTAGGGTGGGCGCGTGCCTCATCTCGTCGACTTCGTCAAGGCCTACGACGTCCGGGGGATCGTCCCTGACCAGCTCTCGCCCGAGGTGGCCCGCGCCATCGGCGCCGCGTTCGCGGAGGTTGTCGCCATCCCGGACGGCAGCGCGGCTGTCGTCATCGGGCACGACATGCGGCCGAGCTCGCCCGAGCTGTCGCAGGCGTTCGCGGCCGGAGTGACCTCGCGCGGCGTCGACGTCGTCCACGTCGGCCTGTGTTCGACCGACGGTCTCTACTACGCCAGCGGCGCCCTCGACCTGCCGGGCGCGATGTTCACCGCGAGCCACAACCCGGCCCAGTACAACGGCATCAAGATGTGCCGCTCCGCAGCCCGCCCGGTCGGCCAGGACTCCGGGCTCGCGGAGATCCGCGACCTCGCCCAGTGGCTGCTCGACGGCGGAACCGGCCTGGCCGAGCCGGTGGGGGGGCCGGGCAACGTCACGACCCGCGACCTGCTCGGTGACTACGCCGGCTTCCTCCGCTCGCTCGTGGACCTGTCCGGCTGCCGGCCGCTCAAGGTCGTCGTCGACGCGGGCAACGGCATGGGCGGGCACACCGTCCCGGCCGTCCTCGGCACGGGTGCCGGACTGCCAGAGCTGCCGCTCGAGGTCGTGCCGATGTACTTCGAGCTCGACGGCACGTTCCCCAACCACGAGGCCAACCCGCTCGACCCGGCCAACCTCGTCGACCTGCAGGCCGCGGTCCGCGAGCACGGCGCCGACATCGGTCTGGCGTTCGACGGCGACGCCGACCGCTGCTTCGTCGTCGACGCCGACGGCGAGCCCGTGTCGCCGAGCGCGATCACCGGCCTCGTCGCGGCGCGCGAGATCGCCCGGGCGCGCGAGGGCGGCGACCGCGAGGTCTCCATCGTGCACAACGTCATCTCCAGCGCGGCGGTCCGCGAGGTCGTCGCCGAGAACGGCGCCAACCCGGTGCGCACCCGCGTGGGCCACTCCTTCATCAAGGCCGAGATGGCCCGCGCCGGAGCCGTGTTCGGCGGCGAGCACTCGGCGCACTACTACTTCCGCGACTTCTGGTTCGCCGACACCGGGATGCTGGCGGCGATGCACGTCCTCGCGGCCCTCGGCGAGCAGGACGACCCGCTGTCGCGTCTGTGCAGCGAGTACGAGCGCTACGTCGCCTCCGGCGAGATCAACTCCACCGTCGAGGACCAGGCCGCCGTCGTCGAGCAGGTGCGGGCGTGGGCGACGGTCCGCGGCGCCGGCACCGACGAGCTCGACGGCCTCACCGTCACCTGCCCCGAGGGCACCGAGCCGATGTGGTGGTTCAACGTCCGCGCCTCCAACACCGAGCCGCTGTTGCGGCTCAACGTCGAGGCCGCCGACCGTGAGACCATGGAGCGCGTCCGCGACGAGATGCTCGCCCTGATCCGGTCCGGCGACGGTGTGGCGGACGCGATGACGGACCCGACCGACACAGGAGACGCATCGTGACCACCCAGCAGACCATCGAGCCGTGGCTGCGCGCCATCCTCCGCTGCCCGAAGTGCAAGGGCGAGCTGACCGACGCGACGCACGACTCGGGGTCGGGCGAGACGCCCGAGCTGCGTTGTGCCACCGACCATCTCGCCTACCCGGTCGAGTCCGGGGTGCCCGTGCTGCTCGTCGACCTCGCCCGGCGCACCGACGGCTGACGCGGTCGGCGCCGTGTTCGACGAGACCCGCCTCGACGACGAGGGGACGCTCGCGGCCCTGGACCGTAGCGACACCCTGCGCGCGCTCGCCTCGGCCGGAGCCCAGGTGCGTCGGTCCCTCGAGGCGGCCTCCGACGCGGGGCTCGAGCGGCTGCGTGACGTCGAGCCCCGCGGTGTCGTCGTCGCGGCGGCCGGCGGTTCGGCGGCCGTCGCGGACCTCTTCGAGGCGCTCGCCTGCGCCGGGGCGTCCCTGCCGGTGCAGAGCTGCTCCGCCGGGCCGCTGCCGGGCTGGGTGGGCTCGCTCGACCTCGTCATCGCCGTGTCGCAGTCGGGCCGCGCCGCCGGCGCCCTCGCCCTCGCCGCCGAGGCGCAGCGGCGGGGCGCCTCCCTGCTGACCATCGGCGCGGCCGACTCGCCCCTGGCCGAGGTCAGCGCCCGGGCGCGCGGCGTCCACGTGCCGATCCCCGTCTCGGGGTCCTCGTCACGCACGTCGATGTGGGCGCAGGCGACGCCCACCCTCCTCGCCGCCGACGCGCTCGGCATCGCGCCCGCGGGGACCGAGACGCTCGGGGCGCTCGCCGACGTGCTCGACCGGTGCGCCACCGAGGCGCGACCCTCGTCGGAGTCGTTCGTCAACCCCGCCAAGGTCCTGGCCACCGAGATCGCCGAGTCCGCGCCGATCGTCCTGGGGGAGGGACCGTTCGGCGGCGTCGCAGCCCGCCGCGCGGCGGGGATGTTCGGCCGGACCGGCCGTGTCCCCGTGGCCCACGGCGCACTGCCCGACGCGGCCAGCCAGATCGTCGCGTGCTTCGACGGGCCGCTGTCCGGCGGCGGCGCCGACGGTGGGGCCGAGGACATCTTCGCCGACCCGTTCCTCGACGGACCGACGCGGCCCCCGCTGCGGCTCATCATGCTCCGCGACACGAGCGACGGCGCCGACGAGCGGTTGACCGCGACCATCGTGTCCGTCGCCGAGGACGCCGGCGTGCGCGTCTCCCTCGTCGACGCGCCGGCCACCGACCCGTTGCTGCGCTTCGCCCACCACGTCGCGCTCACCGACTTCGCCGCCACGTACCTCGCGCTCGGCCTGGGCTTCGACCCGGCCACCTCGCCCCACGTCGAGCTCCTGCGGGGGGCCCGCAGCCGCTGAGCCGCACCGGGCGACGGCCCGGGTCCCGGGGTGCCTGACCCGGCGGACCGCCCGCGCCTCCGTAGGCTGCGACCGTGGCCCACTACGACCTCGCCATCATCGGCAGCGGCAGCGGCAACTCGCTCGTCACCCCCGACCTCGCCGGCAAGCGCGTCGCCGTCATCGAGGGCGGCATCTTCGGGGGCACGTGCATCAACGTCGGGTGCATCCCGACGAAGATGTTCGTCTATGCCGCCGAGGTGGCCGACTCCGTGCGCTCGGCCGCCCGCTACGGCGTCGACGCCACCCTCGACGGCGTGCGCTGGCGGGACGTGCGCGACCGGGTGTTCGGACGCATCGACCCGATCTCCGAGGGTGGGCTGCGCTACCGGCAGGAGGGCCCGAACACGTCGGCACTCCTCGGACACGCCCGGTTCACGGGTGACCGCGAGCTGACGGTCCGGCTGCACGCCGGAGGGACCGAGGTGGTGACCGCGGACCAGGTCGTCGTCGCCGCGGGCGCGCGGCCCGTCGTCCCGGACGTCGTCACGGCGTCGGGGGTGCCGTTCCACACGTCCGACACCGTCATGCGCATCGACGAGCTGCCACGGCGGATGGTCGTCATCGGCGGCGGGTTCATCGCGGCCGAGATGGCCCACGTCTTCTCCGCGTTCGGCGTGCACGTCACGGTCCTCGCGCGCGGCTCGCAGCTGCTGCGCCATCTCGACACCGAGATCTCCCAGCGCTTCACCGACCTCGCGCGTGAGCAGTGGGACGTGCGCACCGGCGTCGAGGTCACGGCGGTCGAGCGGCTCGCCGGGCCGTGCCGTGGCGTGCGGGTGCACCTGCTGGGTGGCGCCACCGTCGAGGGCGACCTCCTGCTCGTGGCCACGGGTCGCCGGCCCAACACCGACGACCTCGGCGCCGACGCCGTGGGGCTGCGACTGCACGACGACGGCCGCGTCGCCGTGGACGAGTACGGCCGCACCAACCTGCCCGGCGTCTGGGCCCTGGGCGACGTCAGCTCGCCGTGGCAGCTCAAGCACGTCGCGAACGCCGAGGCCCGGGCCGTCGCGCACAACCTCGCGCACCCCGAGGACCTGCACCGGCTCCCGCACGCGCACGTGCCCTCCGGCATCTTCAGCCACCCGCAGATCGCGACCGTCGGCCTCAGCGAGCAAGCCTGCGTCGACGCCGGCCTGGCACACGTCACCGCCGTCCAGCACTACGGCGACACCGCCTACGGGTGGGCGATGGAGGACACGACGAGCGTCTGCAAGCTCGTCGCCGACCCGCGGTCCGGGCGGCTGCTCGGCGCCCACCTGCTCGGACCCCATGCGACGAGCCTCGTGCAGCCGCTCGTGCAGGCCATGGCGACCGGCGCGCACGTCCACGACGTCGGACGCGGACAGTACTGGATCCACCCGGCCCTCGCGGAGGTCGTCGAGAACGCCCTCCTCGGGCTCGCCGTCGACCCGCCCACCCGGGACGGCACGACCCGTCCCTGAGAGCACGCTGGGACGCGCCCTAGGCTGTGCGCATGGCAGGTGGACTCGTAGCGCTCCTCGATGACATCGCGGCGCTCGCCAAGCTCGCGGCCGCCTCCGTCGACGACGTCGGCGCGGCCGCGACGAGGGCGAGCATCAAGGCCACGGGCGTCGTCGTCGACGACACCGCCGTCACCCCGCGCTACGTGCAGGGGCTGCACCCCGAGCGCGAGCTGCCGATCATCAAGAAGATCGCGGTCGGCTCGCTGCGCAACAAGCTGCTCATCATCCTTCCCGTCATCCTGCTGCTCAGCCAGTTCCTGCCGTGGCTGCTCACCCCGGTCCTCATGGTCGGCGGTGCCTACCTGTCCTACGAGGGCGCCGAGAAGGTGTGGGAGCTCGTCTCGGGCCACCACGAGGAGGTGGGGGAGCCGGGCGAGGTCGACGAGCAGGTCGTGGTGGCCGGTGCCGTCCGCACCGACTTCATCCTGTCGGCCGAGATCATGGTCATCGCCCTCAACGAGGTCGAGCAGGAGCCGCTGCTGTCGCGGGCCGTCATCCTCGTCATCGTCGCGCTGCTCATCACGGCGCTCGTCTACGGCGTCGTCGGGCTCATCGTCAAGATGGACGACGTCGGCCTGTCGCTCGCCGAACGCGAGTCCGGCGGCTCGCAGCGGCTCGGCCGGGCCCTCGTCAAGGGCATGCCGAGGCTGCTGTCCGTGCTCGCGACGGTCGGCATCGCGGCGATGCTCTGGGTCGGCGGCCACATCCTGCTCGTGGGCGTCGACGAGCTCGGCTGGCACGCGCTGTACGCAGGGGTGCGCCACCTCGAGGAGGGCGTTGCCGGCGTGCCCGGCGTCGGCGGGGTCCTGGCGTGGTTCGTCAACACCCTCGCCTCTGCCGTCATCGGGCTCGTCGTCGGGGCCGCGCTCGTCGCGCTGCTCCACGTCGTCCCCCGGCGCCGCAGGACTGCCACCCACTGACCCGAGCCCGGGCTCGACACGGTCGTTGGGCTGCTCCGCGAGGCCTCGCTAGACTGGGGGACTGCCGGCGTGGGTGATGACCCGCGAACGATGGCCCAGAGGGGCGCGCCGGGTCTGCACACCGACCACCAGAGGAAGCGATCACCCATGTCCTTCGACTACAAGGTTGCCGACCTGAGCCTCGCCGAGGCCGGACGCCACCAGCTCCGGCTCGCCGAGCACGAGATGCCGGGCCTCATGGCCCTGCGCGCCGAGTACGCCGACGCACAGCCGCTCCGGGGCGCCCGCATCGCCGGCTCGCTCCACATGACCGTCCAGACGGCCGTCCTCATCGAGACGCTGACCGCGCTCGGTGCCGAGGTCCGCTGGGCCAGCTGCAACATCTACTCCACCCAGGACGAGGCCGCTGCGGCGGTCGTCGTCGGTCCGAACGGAACGGCCGACGCGCCCGAGGGGGCGCCGGTGTTCGCCTGGAAGGGCGAGACGCTCGAGGAGTACTGGTGGTGCACCGACCAGATCCTCACCTGGCCGAACGGCGAGGGCCCGAACATGATCCTCGACGACGGCGGCGACGCCACGATGCTCGTCCACAAGGGCGTCGAGTGGGAGAAGGCGGGCCAGGTCCCGCCCAACGACGAGTCCGACTCCGAGGAGTTCGGCGTCTTCAAGGAGCTCGTCCGCGCGACCGTCGCGGCCGACCCGCAGAAGTGGACGCGCGTCGCGGCCGGCATCAAGGGCGTCACCGAGGAGACGACGACCGGCGTCCACCGTCTCTACCAGCTCGCCGAGGCCGGTGAGCTGCTCTTCCCGGCGATCAACGTCAACGACGCCGTGACCAAGAGCAAGTTCGACAACAAGTACGGCTGCCGCCACTCGCTCATCGACGGCCTGAACCGGGCCACCGACGTGCTCATCGGCGGCAAGGTCGCGGTCGTGGCCGGCTACGGCGACGTCGGCAAGGGCTGCGCGCAGAGCCTCGCCGGCCAGGGCGCCCGGGTCATCGTCACCGAGGTCGACCCGATCTGCGCGCTCCAGGCCGCGATGGAGGGCTACCAGGTGGCCCGCCTCGAGGACGTCGTCGACGTCGCCGACATCTTCGTCACGACGACCGGCTGCAAGGACGTCATCACGGCCGAGCACATGCAGCAGATGAAGAACAAGGCGATCGTGGCCAACATCGGCCACTTCGACAACGAGATCGACATGGCGGGGCTGGCCCGCGTGCCCGGCGTCGTCAAGACGCAGATCAAGCCGCAGGTGCACGAGTGGACCTTCGAGTCCGGCAGCTCGATCATCGTGCTGTCCGAGGGCCGTCTCATGAACCTCGGCAACGCCACGGGGCACCCGAGCTTCGTCATGAGCAACTCCTTCAGCAACCAGACGATCGCCCAGATCGAGCTGTTCACGAAGACCGGCGAGTACGACAAGCAGGTCTACACCCTGCCCAAGGTCCTCGACGAGAAGGTCGCCCGCCTGCACCTCGACGCCCTGGGCGTGCGGCTGACCGAGCTGACCAAGGCCCAGGCCGAGTACCTCGGCGTCGACGTCGCCGGCCCGTACAAGCCGGAGCACTACCGGTACTGACGCGACCGCTGCGGCGGCGCGCCGGTCGCTCCGGTTGCCCGTCATGTGCCGCTCGCCCCCACCGGGGGCGGGCGGCACCGCTGCGTCAGCGCACGGGTCGTCAGCGACCCGCGGGAGGCGCCTGCAGCAGGACGAACTCGGAGTCGCGGTCCGCGACGCGCCAGCCGGCCTGCTTCTGGAGGGCCTCCGACGTCGCGGAGGAGGCCGACACGAGCGCCCAGCGACAGCCGGTGTGCGTCAGGTAGGCGGTCCACCCGGGGGTGGCCGAGGAGAAGGCGACGTACTCGCGCACGTGGCTGAGGCTGTAGACCTCGATGCGGCCGTCGATGGCCGGACGCACGTTCGGGTGCCGCCAGATGAGCCAGCCGCCGATGCCGTAGTCGTTGCAGACGACGGTCCCGGCGGGCAGCCTGGCGATGGCCGGGTCGAGACCGGTCGCACCCCAGGCCGGCAGCACGGCCCGTACCGCGACGACGACGGCCGCCACGACGAGGCCGAGCGAGGCCAGGCCGACGGTGAACCCGACCTCGCGGCGCTCGACCGGCTCGGGAGCCGTGGGCAGCAGGCCCTGCAGCGTGACGGCGGCGCCCGGGGCCACGACCGCCGCACCGACGGCGACCGTCCGGGCGTAGAGCAGGGCGAGGCCCGTGCCGAGGACGAGCAGCAGGACGTCCGTCCACGGCACCCGGGAGCGCGACCGCGCCCACACGAGGACGACCACGCCGACCATCCCGACGAAGAACGCGAACCCGGGCTGCTTGATCGAGGGGGCCATCCACTCCTGGACGAACTGCGTCGTCTCCGACACCGCGAAGGGCGACAGCAGCAGCTCCGGCCCGGTCGGCGTCAGCGCCGCGACGGCCAGCGACGCCAGTGGCACGAGCGCGAGCCGTCCCCACTCACGGCGGCCGACGCGTCGGTCGAGGGCGAGGCCGACGAGCGCCACCACGCCCACGAGCACCCCCATGAACCACATGCCGTGCGAGCAGGCCCAGACCCACGTCAGCGGCACGAGCCACCAGCGGGCCCGGCGGTCCTGCCAGGAGCGCAGCCAGGCCCCCGTCGTCACGGCGGTGAGGGCGAAGGTCACCAGGTGAGGGCGCAACGACAGGCTCTGGCTCATCGCCGCGAGAGCGACGGCGGTCACCGCGGCCGAGACGAGCAGTGAGCCGCAACGGCGCGTGACCCGCCACAGCACGAGGCCGATGCCGGCGACCCCGAGCGGCAGCAGCCACGCGACGCCGGGCAGGCCGAGCAGCTGCTGGGCCAGGCTCATGAGCAGCTCGGGGAGCCACTCGTGCAGGCGCCACGGCTGGGTCGACATCGTGCTCCACGGGTCGGGGCCGTTGAACACCCACGTCGTGCGCAGCCGGTCCCCGGCGGCCAGGTGCCAGAAGGTGTCCGGGTCGGACACGGGGCGCGCCACCTGGACGATCGCCGCGAGGAGCACGAGGCCCGGCAGCGCCTGGCGCACGCGGTAGGGCAGCGGCGGGCGCCGCGTCGCGTCGACGGTCGGGGCGTCGGCGGTGCCCGGGGCGTCCGAGGTGTCGGCGGCGTCCGCGGCGTCGGCGGCGTCGGCGGCGTCGGCGGCGTCCGGCACCGGTGTCCCGGTGACGGCCGCGGCGCGGGTCGTGTCGCTCGTCACGGGCCGATCATCCCCGCTCCATCCTGCGGCTGGGCCGTTTTGGCCCGATCGGTCCTGCGGCCCGGTCCCGGCCCGCGGCCACCGTGCGAGGATTGGCGCCAACTCACCACCGTCTGGCAGGGACCCTCCATGAAGAAGCTCACGACCGCCGTGCTGGCGTTCTCGCTCTCCGTCTCGCTCGCGGCCTGCAGCAAGGCCACCACCCCGCCCACCACCTCGAGCACGACGCCCGCCGCATCGGCCGCCTCGACCCCCGCGACGGCGTCCGACACCCCGTCCCCGTCCGACACTCCGTCCGACACTCCGTCCGACACGAGCGGCGCCACCGGCGACAGCACCACCCCGGCCACGCCGACCCCGGTCGACCAGACCACGCCGGAGGCCGCGATGACCTCGTGGCTCGGCGCCATGGTCGCGGGCGACGGCCGGACCGTGTGCGAGCTCATGGCCACCGGGGGCAAGACCATCTCGAGCATCCCGGGCGCGGCGGCGGCGTGCAGCAAGACGATCACGCCGATGCTCGACCAGCTCAAGGAGCTCGGCGGCGCGTTCCGGGGCCTGAAGATCAGCGGGGCCACCGTCACCGGTGACCAGGCCTCGTTCGAGAGCGTGACGACCGAGCCGGCGCTCGCGGCCGACGTCGTCTCGAACTTCAAGGCGGTCCGCATCGGCGGGAAGTGGTACGTCACGCAGGGTTGACACAGGCCGGGTCGTGACCGCCGGACGGTTCGTCCGGTTCGCGGCGTTCTGCCCGGACCGCACCCGCCCGCGCCGGCGTCCCCGCGTCGTACCGGCCGCGTCGCCTCCCTGTGTGATGATGTGCCAAAGGACTACGGGGGACGGGACACTGTCGTCCCGGGAACGGAGTGTGTCGTGAAGGGTCGGGTACTGGTCGTCGACGACGACCTCGCACTCGCCGAGATGCTCGGGATCGTGCTGCGCAACGAAGGGCTCGAGGTCACCCACGTGGCCGACGGCGCCGAGGCGGTGTCCGCCTTCCGCGAGTCGCACGCCGACCTGGTCCTGCTCGACGTCATGCTGCCCGGCCTCGACGGCATGGAGGTGTGCCGACGCATCCGCTCCGAGAGCGGCGTGCCGATCGTCATGCTGACGGCCCGCACCGACACCGTCGACGTCGTCGTCGGCCTCGAGTCCGGCGCCGACGACTACGTCGTCAAGCCGTTCAAGCCCCAGGAGCTCATCGCCCGCGTCCGCGCCCGGCTGCGCCGCGGCGACGAGCCGGCCCCCGAGAAGCTCGCCATCGGCGACCTCGAGATCGACGTTGCCGGGCACTCGGTCAAGCGCGACGGCCGGCCGTTGTCCCTGACGCCACTCGAGTTCGACCTGCTCGTGGCCCTGGCCCGCAAGCCGTGGCAGGTCTTCACCCGCGAGGTGCTCCTCGAGCAGGTGTGGGGCTACCGCCACGCGGGTGACACCCGTCTCGTCAACGTCCACGTCCAGCGGCTGCGTTCGAAGATCGAGCACGACCCCGAACGCCCGGAGATCGTCGTGACGGTCCGCGGCGTCGGGTACAAGGCGGGTCCGGCCTGAGATGACCGCGAGGTCGGGCACCGCGCAGGTCGCCGGGCTCGCGTCGCGGGCCCGCTCGGCGCTGCGCCGGGCGGGTTCGCGCCTCGTGCACCTGTGGCGGTCCTCGCTCGGGTTCCGCGTCGTCATGGTCACGATGCTGCTCGGCATCCTCGTGCTCACGGCCGTCGGCACCTACCTCTACGGCTCGATCGCCCAGGGCCTCGTCGACGGGCGGCAGCGGATCGCCGCCGACGACAGCCTGCGTGACGCCGCCGACGCGCAGAAGCAGTTCGACTCGACGGACCAGATCGCCTCCGACGCCGCGCTGACCCAGTTCGCGACGACGCTCGTCAACCAGTACCGGCGCGACGCCGGCAACGAGAAGCGCTACGTCGTCCTGTCGACGCTCGACAACCCGGCCGGTCGTCGCATCATCATCAACACCATCGAGAGCAGCTCGGGCAGCGCGCGGTTCATCCCGGCGGAGCTGCGCGCCCAGGTCGCCGCGCAGCCGGACCGCCAGCACCTGCAGGTCGCGACGATCGACGAGGGCAACGACTCCATCTCGGCGGTCATCGTCGGGCAGCGCATCGCCACGCCCGTGGCCGGCGACTACGGCCTCTACTTCATCTACCCGATGCACCGGGAGCGGGAGATCATCTCCTTCATCGGCCAGACGTTCCTCGTCGGTGGTGCCATCCTCGTGCTGCTCATCGGCGCCATCGCCTTCGTCGTGACGCGCCTCGTCGCCGACCCGGTCCGCCGGGCCGCGCTCGTGGCCGAGCGCTTCGCCGAGGGCAACCTCAACGAGCGGATGCGCTCCAAGGGCGAGGACGACCTCGCCCGCCTCGGCAACTCCTTCAACGCCATGGCGGCCTCCCTGCAGCAGCAGATCGCCCAGCTGGAGAACCTCTCGCGTGTCCAGCAGCGGTTCGTCTCCGACGTGTCGCACGAGCTGCGCACCCCGTTGACGACGATCCGGATGGCCGGCGACCTCATCCACGACTCCCGGGCCGGGTTCGACCCGACCGTCGCCCGATCCGCCGAGCTGCTCCACAAGGAGCTCGACCGGTTCGAGTCGCTCCTGACCGACCTGCTCGAGATCTCCCGGTTCGACGCCGGCGCCGCGGTGCTCGAGGTCGAGGCGACCGACCTGCGCGCCTCGGTGGAGCGAGCCGTCGACGCCCACCGGGCCCTCGCCGCCAGCCGCGGCACGCGGCTGGTGCTGCGGATGCCCAAGCGGCCGGTCATCGCCGACATGGACTCGCGCCGCATCGAACGGATCCTGCGCAACCTCGTGTCCAACGCGGTCGAGCACGGCGAGGGCCGCCCGGTCGAGGTGACCGTGGGCGAGAACGACTCGGCCGTCGCGGTCACCGTGCGCGACCACGGCGTCGGGCTCCGGCCGGGCGAGGCGGCCCTCGTCTTCACCCGGTTCTGGCGCGCCGACCCGGCGCGGGCCCGCACGACCGGAGGCACGGGTCTGGGCCTGGCCATCGCGCTCGAGGATGCCCGGCTGCACGCCGGACGACTCGAGGCGTGGGGCGCGCACGGCGAGGGTTCCTGCTTCCGGCTGACGCTGCCGCGCAAGGCCGACGCCACCATCACCAGCTCACCCCTGCCGCTCAGCCCGCTCGCGGCCGAGGCGGCCAGGGCCCGTCGCGAGGGCGCCGCGCTGGGGGAGGCGACGCGCAGCGACGGCACCGGCGGCACGGGCGGTACCGACGAGGACACGCTGCGCCTGAGGCGCATCGCGGTGGAGCGCTCCCCGTGACGGGTCGCCCCGTCCGGCGGCCGCGTCGGCGCGTGGCGCTGGCCGCGGCCGCCGCGGTGACGACGCTCGTCCTCGCCGGGTGCGGCGGGCTGCCCGGCTCCGGCCCGGTCGTCGACGGCAGGGCCCTCGGTGACTCGGCCGTCGAACCGGTCCGCGTCGCGGCCGTCGGCCCCGTCGACGGGGCGAGCCAGGAGGCCGTCATCCGAGGGTTCCTGCGGGCCGGCGAGGACAACGACGAGACGCACCAGACCGGCAAGCTCTTCCTCGCCCCGCAGTCGGTCGACCTGTGGCGGTGGGGCACCGAGGACGTCGTCGTCTACGACGGCGACCTGTCCTTCCGGAGGTTCGGTCCGGACCGCCTCGAGGTGTCGGCCGACGAGGTCGCTCGCGTGTCGGCCGACGGACGGTACGAGGAGCAGGAGCCGGGCACGCGGGTGTCGATGGTCCTGGGGTTGACGAAGGTGCGGGGGGAGTGGCGCATCGAGCTGCCGCCCCGCGGTTTCGGGCTGTGGCTCGACACCGACCAGTTCGAGCGCATCTACACCAACCAGCTCGTCTACTACGTGACGAGGACCGGTCGCGACCTCGTGCCCGACTCGCGCTGGTTCCCCATCGGCTCGCGGCTGCCGACGACGCTGGCCCGCGCGCAGCTGTCGCCGGTGCCGGCCTACCTCGGCGGCGCCGTCGCCACCGCGGCGCCGCCGGGCACCCGCCTCGCCGTGAACGCGGTGCCGGTCGAGAACGGGCAGGCGCAGGTCAACCTCAGCACCCAGGCACTCTCGGCGGACCCCGACGGGCGCGCCGCCCTGTGGGCGCAGCTGACCGAGACGCTGCGGCAGGTCCCGACGGTCTCGTCGGTGTCGCTTGCCGTGGCCGGCACCCCGCTCGAGCTGCCCGGCGGCCTGACCACCGTCGGGGCCGCGACCGACCTCGGCTTCGACACCGTGACCCGCCCGGCGCAGGACACCGCCCTGCTGCGCTCGGGCGACTCCGTCACGCGGATCGACCCGACCTACGTGTCCGACACCGGCAACGGCGCCAGGCGACCCGACCTCAAGCCACGCGACGGTGACATCGCGCGCGTCCCCGACACGTGGACCGCCCTCGCCCTGTCGGTCGACGGCAAGCAGCTGGCCGCCGTGTCCACCGGCCGAGCGGAGCTGTCGATCTGGAGCGCGTCGGCCGAGACCCGGTTCCTCGCGCCGTTCGCGACATCACTGACGCGTCCGTCCTACGACAACAGCGGCTACCTGTGGATCGCCGGCAGCGGCGGCGACGGTGCCGACCACGTCTACGTCCTCGACAGCGTCTCGAAGGACCCCGCGGCGCGGCCGCGCGCGATCAGCGCGCCCTGGCTGGCGGGGCGCCGTGTCGTCGCGCTCAGCGTCTCGGCCGACGCGTCCCGCGCGCTCGTCATCAGCACCGACCGGTTCGGTCGCGACCAGCAGCTGGGGCTCACCGGCATCGTCAGGTCCACCAACGGCGAGCCCCTGTCCCTGACGACGCCGGAGCGCCAGGCCCAGTCACTGACCCAGCTGCAGGACGTCACCTGGCTCGGTCCGGTGTCCTACGCCGTGCTCGGCACCGAGGGCGCGCGCGGCAGCATGCATCCGTGGACCGGGACGCTGGGGGCCGGCATCGACGGCCGCCGGCAGTCGACCGCCGGGCTGGGAGCGGTGGCCGGTGCCGTCCGCATCACGACCGTCGGAGGTCCCCGCGGTCTCGTGGTCATCACCTCCGACGACCACGTCTTCGTCCGCGCCGGGTCCACCTGGCGCAGGATCGAGAACGGCAGCGACGTCCTCGTCCCGGGCGGCTGACCGGCGCACCGGCGCTCCTCCACACCCCCCGGCCCGGGCGCGAGGCGTCCACAGGCCCGCGACAGAGGCCGGCAGCGGCCGTGTCGACGCGGTGTCATGGGGTGGTGCCCGTCCCGCCCGAGGTGGCCGGCCGCGTCCGGGCGCTCGCCGCCGGGCTGCTCCTGCCGCTCGCCGACCTCGTTCTGCCGGTCGAGTGCGCCGGGTGCCGCAGGCCCGGACGCGCGTGGTGCCGGCGCTGCGAGCTCGCGCTCCCGGGTCTGGCCTTCGCCGGGGGCGCCCACGCCCCGCAGGTCGTCCCGCCGCGCGCGCCCGCCGGGCTGCCGCCGGTCTGGGCCTGGGGCCCCTACGACGGGCCGCTGCGCCACGCCGTCCCGGCGTGGAAGGACCACGGGCGGCGCGACGTCGAGGCGGTCCTCGCGCCCCTGCTCGCCGCAGCCCTCGAGGCCGCGGTGCGGGAGTCGGGGTGGTCCCGCGGGCCGGTCCTCGTCGTCCCCGTGCCGTCGTCACGACGGGCGGAGCGGACCCGCGGCGACACGCCGCTCGTCGCTCTGGCGACCCACGCGCTCGGCGTGTCGCCGGCGAGGCCCGGGCCCTCCTCGCCGGTACCGGTCCGGCTCGCGTGCGCGCTCGAGCCGACCCGCCGTACGCGCGACCAGACCGGCCTCGACCGGGCCGCCCGACGTCGCAACCTCGCCGGCTCGATGGTGGTCAAGCCCTTGTGGCACAAGGTCATCCGCGGACGACGCTGCGTCGTCGTCGATGACGTTCTGACGACGGGCGCCACGCTCGCCGAGGCCGCTCGGGCCCTCCACGAGGGTGGCGCCGTCGCGGTCGTCGGCGCCACCGTGGCGGCCACACCCGCCCCGAGGACCCGCCGGCGGGGGTCTGCGTCGGGGCGCCCCACGTGAAGTCCGTCGTAGTCCCGGGAACTGCTTCCCACCGGTGTCGCCGCCGAAGTAGGGTCGGGTCAGGAACCCCGTCCTCCGGGGTACGGCAGCTGGGCTCGGCCCCCCGTCCGACCGGAGGCGTGACCAGCGGAAGGGGTGGTGTCGACCCGTCAGTGGGCCGGCCGCGCGTGGCCTGGCCCGGAGCAGCAGCCTGCGCCGCACGAAGAAGCCGTGCGCGATCAAGGAGGAACCGTGGAGATCGTCGTCACTGGGCGTCACGTCCAGATCCCCGACCGATTCCGTCAGCAGCTGGACGAGCGCCTGGCCAAGGTGCCCGCGCTCGCCCCCAAGGTGCACCGCATCGATGTCGTCGTCACCCACGAGCGGGTAGCCCGTGGGTCCGAGAAGGTCGAGATCACGTGCCGGGCCAAGGGCCCCGTGATCCGCGCCGAGGCCTGTCTCGACGACAAGTACGCCGCGCTCGACGCTGCCGTCGACAAGCTGATGGACCGGTTGCGGCGGGTGCACGACAAGCGCAAGGTGAGCCGGGGTCGCCGGGTCCCCGAGTCGGTTGCACAGGCGACGGCACGCATCGACGCAGCGGGGGAGCCCTCCGCGCCCGAGTCGGCCAACGGCGACGGACGCATCGACGACCTCGACCGCTTCGGAGCCATGGGCAACTCGCCGATCGAGGTCCGCGAGAAGATCCACACGGCCGCCCCGATGAGCCTCGAGGACGCCGTCAACCAGATGGAGCTCGTCGGCCACGACTTCTTCCTGTTCCACGACGCCGACACCGACCGCCCCAGCGTCGTGTACCGGCGCCGGGGGTGGAGCTACGGGGTCCTGCACCTCGAGACCGACCAGGAGGTCGCCGCCACCGGCTGACGGCTCGCGCCACGAAGGCCGCACCGGTACGCACCGGCACGCACCGGCACGCACGGGGAGGCGCCGTCCGCACGAGCGGGCGGCGCCTCCGTCACGTGGCCCGCCACGACGGCCGGTCCATCGCCGGGCCGTCGCCAGTGCGTCGCCAGTGCCTGGCCAGCGCGTCGAAAGGCGCGCCGGCGTGCGTTGTCGGCACGCTTTGACAGGATGGGCGGGTGAACCCGCCTCCGGACGTGATCCGAGTCCTCATCGTCGACGACCACGCGCTCTACCGCCGCGGGCTGCAGACCGTCCTCGAGACCGAGGACGGCATCCAGGTCGTCGGCGAGGCCGCCGACGGCGTCGAGGCGGTCACCGTCGCCGAGGAGAAGGCCCCCGACGTCATCGTCATGGACGTCAGCATGCCCAAGCGCGGCGGCATCGACGCCTGCCGGGCCATCCGGGAGCGCATCCCCTCCGCCCGCATCCTCATGCTGACCAGCTCCGACGACGAGGCCAACCTCTTCGAGGCCGTCCGGGCCGGCGCCAACGGCTACCTGCTCAAGGACGTCCCGCCCGAGGAGGTCGCCGAGGGCATCCGCAAGCTGCACGACGGGCAGTCGCTCCTGTCGCCGCTGATGGCCTCCAAGCTGCTGCACGAGTTCGCCACGATCAGCCAGCGCGACTCCGTCCCGGCCGTCGCGGGCGGCCTCGAGGCGCCCCGCCTGACCGAGCGCGAGCTCGGCATCCTGCGGCTCGTGGCCAAGGGCCGGACGAACCGCGAGATCGCCACCGAGCTGTTCATCTCCGAGAACACGGTCCGCAACCACATCCGCAACATCCTCGACAAGCTGCAGATGCACTCGCGGATGGAGGCGGCGATGTACGCCGTGCGCCAGCGGCTCATCGACCCGGACTGAGGCCCACGAGCCGAGGACGTGCACCGCCCGTGACCCTTGCCCCGCGCCGGCTCAGCCGCGCCCAGGCCCGACGCGTCGCCATCGCCGCGCAGGGCTTCCTCGACCCGCGTCCCGAGCCGTTCGCGGCGACGATGCGCCACGTGCAGCGCGTCATCGACCGGGTCGGCGTCATCCAGATCGACAGCGTCAACGTCCTTGCCCGCAGCCAGTACCTGCCGCTCTTCTCCCGCCTCGGGCCCTACGACCCGGCCCTGCTCGACCGCGCCCGTGACCGGGCTCCGCGCCGGCTCGTCGAGTACTGGGCCCACGAGGCGAGCCTCATCCCGCCCTCGACGTGGCCCCTGCTCGACCCGCGCATGCGCGCGGCCGCCGAGAAGGCGTGGGGCGGCATGCGGCGCATCCTCGCCGAGCGTCCGGACTTCGTCGACCTCGTCGAGGCCGAGGTCGTCGCGCGCGGGCCGATGACGGCGCGTGAGGTCGAGGCCGCCCTGGAGCACGACCAGCCGCGCCGCACGGACCACTGGGGCTGGAACTGGTCGGAGGTCAAGCAGGCGCTCGAGTACCTCTTCTGGGCCGGGCGCATCAGCTCGGCCGGGCGGACCACCCAGTTCGAGCGTCGGTACGCCTCGCTCGCCGCGACGGCCCCGCCGGCGCAGCGCGCCGCCTGGCTCGAGCGCCCGGGCCCCGACGCCGACCCCGAGCGGTACGTCGAGCTCGTCCGGATCGCCGCTCGCGCCCACGGCGTCGGCACCGAGCTGTGCCTCGCCGACTACTTCCGGATCAAGCGGGAGGACGCGCGACCGGCCATCGCCCGGCTCGTCGCCGACGGCGAGCTCGTCCCCGTCGAGGTGCCCGGCTGGCGGCCCGCATGGCTGCACGCCGACGCGCGGCTGCCCAGGCGCGTCCACGCCGAGGCGCTCGTCAGCCCGTTCGACTCGCTCGTGTGGCAGCGCCAGCGGATCCATGACCTGTGGGACTTCCACTACCGCATCGAGATCTACACGCCGGCCCACCAGCGCGTCCACGGCTACTACGTGCTCCCCTTCCTGCACGGCGACGCGCTCGTGGCTCGCTGCGACCTCAAGGCCGACCGCGCCGCGGGCGTGCTCCGCTGTCCCGGCGTCTCGTGGGAACCCGGCGCGCCCGCCGACGCGCGGAGCGCCCTCGTGCGCAACCTCGAGGCCATGGCGCAGTGGCTGGGTCTCGGGCGCGTCGACCTGCCTCCGGGCTGGGCCGGGGCGCCCTGACACGTCACCTGCGCCGGCGGCACCGATCCTCGAGCCGATCCGGAACCGCCCCGGAACCGACCGGGGCGGGTGTGCGTTGGTCGGAGAGTCGCCGGGACGGTTAGCCTAGGCGGGTCCCGTGACCCATCGCGGGCGATGGAGCCCGCCCACCGGGCGAGCCCACACGTTCAGTCGGGAGTGAGATCACCAGATGGCCGTCATCGAGAAGCTGCTTCGCGCCGGCGAGGGCCGGACCCTGAAGAAGCTCCAGGGCATCGCCAAGCAGGTCAACGCCCTCGAGGCCGACTTCGAGAAGCTCACCGACGAGGAGCTGCGGGACGAGACGAAGGGCTTCCGCGAGCGGCTCGACAACGGCGAGACCCTCGACCAGCTGCTCCCCGAGGCCTTCGCCGCCGTCCGCGAGGCCAGCAAGCGCACCCTGGGCAAGCGTCACTTCGACGTCCAGCTCATGGGCGGCGCCGCGCTGCACATGGGCAACGTCGCGGAGATGAAGACCGGCGAGGGCAAGACGCTCGTCGCGACCTTGCCGAGCTACCTCAACGCGCTGACCGGCCAGGGTGTGCACGTCATCACGGTCAACGACTTCCTCGCCGAGTACCAGTCCGAGCTCATGGGCCGCGTCCACCGCGCCCTCGGCATGGAGACCGGCTGCATCCTCGCCTCGATGACGCCCGAGCAGCGCCGCGCCGAGTACGCCAAGGACATCACCTACGGCACGAACAACGAGTTCGGCTTCGACTACCTGCGCGACAACATGGCGTGGGAGCCCGCAGAGCTCGTCCAGCGCGGCCACCACTTCTGCATCGTCGACGAGGTCGACTCGATCCTCATCGACGAGGCCCGCACGCCGCTCATCATCAGCGGTCCGGCCGACCTCGCGACGAAGTGGTACGTCGAGTTCGCGCGGATCGCCCAGCGCCTGCACCGCGGCGAGGACGGCCGGGGCGACTACGAGGTCGACGAGAAGAAGCGCACCGTGGGCGTCCTCGAGTCGGGCATCGCCAAGGTCGAGGACGTCCTCGGCATCGACAACCTTTACGACACCGTCAACACCCCGCTCATCGGCTACCTCAACAACTCCATCAAGGCCAAGGAGCTGTTCAAGAAGGACAAGGACTACGTCGTCATGAACGGCGAGATCCTCATCGTCGACGAGCACACCGGCCGGATGCTGCCGGGCCGCCGCTACAACGAGGGCATGCACCAGGCGATCGAGGCGAAGGAGGGTGTCGAGATCAAGAACGAGAACCAGACCCTGGCCACGATCACCCTCCAGAACTACTTCCGCATGTACGACAAGCTCTCGGGCATGACCGGCACGGCCCAGACCGAGGCCGCCGAGCTGAACTCCATCTACAAGCTCGGGGTCATCCCGATCCCGACGAACCGCCCGATGATCCGCATCGACCAGCCGGACCTCGTCTACCGCACGGAGATCGCCAAGTACGACGCCGTCGTCGACGACATTGCCGAGCGGCACGCGGCCGGCCAGCCCGTCCTCGTCGGCACCGTGTCGGTCGAGAAGAGCGAGTACCTCTCGCAGCAGCTGAAGAAGCGCGGCATCAAGCACGAGGTGCTCAACGCCAAGCAACACGAGCGCGAGGCCGCGATCGTCGCCGAGGCGGGCCGCAAGGGGGCCGTCACGGTCGCGACGAACATGGCCGGTCGAGGCACCGACATCATGCTCGGCGGCAACTCCGAGTTCCGGGCCGTCGCCGAGCTGAAGCGCCGCGGCCTCGACCCGGAGGAGACGCCGGAGGAGTACGAGGCGGCCTGGGACGAGGCGCTCGCCGCCGCCGAGGAGGCGGTCGCCGCCGAGCACGAGGAGGTCACCCAGCTCGGTGGTCTCTACGTCCTCGGCACCGAGCGGCACGAGTCCCGCCGCATCGACAACCAGCTGCGCGGTCGTTCCGGCCGCCAGGGGGACCCGGGCGAGTCGCGGTTCTACCTCTCGCTGCACGACGACCTCATGCGCCTGTTCAACGCCGGCATCGTCGACCGTTTCATGCAGACGGCCGGCATGGAGGACGACGTGCCGATCGAGAGCAAGATGGTCACGAACTCGATCCAGAAGGCGCAGGGTGCGGTCGAGGCGCAGAACTACGAGATCCGCAAGAACGTCCTCAAGTACGACGACGTCATGAACCGCCAGCGTCAGGTCATCTACGAGGAGCGCCGCGCCGTCCTCGAGGGCGAGGACCTGCACGAGCAGCTGCGCCTCTTCGTCAACGACGTCGTCGGCGGGTACGTCGACGCCGCGACGGCCGAGGGCTTCGCTGGCGACTGGGACCTCGAGCAGCTGTGGGAAGCCCTGCGCCAGGTGTACCCGGTCTCGGTGACGATCGAGGAGATCGAGGACCTCGCCGGTGACCGCCAGTCGATCTCGGCAGGCCTGCTGCGCGAGCAGCTGCTCTCCGACGCCCACCACGCCTACGACCGGCGCGAGGAGTCGCTCGGCGCCGAGACGATGCGCGAGGTCGAGCGGCGCGTCGTCCTGTCGGTGCTGGACCGCAAGTGGCGCGAGCACCTCTACGAGATGGACTACCTCCAGGAGGGCATCGGGCTGCGCGCCATGGCCCAGCGCGACCCGCTCATCGAGTACCAGCGGGAGGGCTTCCAGCTGTTCGAGGCAATGATGGAGGCCATCAAGGAGGAGTCGGTCTCGCACCTGTTCTCCGTCGAGGTGCAGGTGGCGCCGCAGCCCGCGACGGTCGGCGCGGCCCCGATGTCGGTCTCGGACCTCGTCGGTGGTGTCGCCGCAGCGACCGCCGACCGCAGCGCACCGGTGACCGACGACCGGACCGGTGCCGCCGCCGAACCGGACGCCCACGGCGGGGCCGAGCCCGCCGCCCCGGAGGGTGTGGGCGCCTTCGGCTCCGGCGTGCGTGTGTCCGGCGTCGACCACACCGACGGACAGCGGTCCGGAGCGTTGCGCTACTCGGCTCCGGGTGAGGACGGCCGAGCCGTCGTCACCGGTGACCAGCAGCCGGTCGAGCGTCGCGCCGACCGCCGCGGCAAGAAGGTCAAGCGCAAGCGGCGCTGACGACGCGGTGCGAACCATCGACGCGGGGGGCGACCACAACCCCTCGGGACCCCCCCATCGCTACCGTGTCCTCTCGCCCGCACCCC